>NZ_JAJRBM010000021.1 GCF_028679455.1 Methanospirillum sp.
ATCACCCTCCGGCATAATCCTGAACAGTGGAAACATGCTACCGTTGAACCGGAAGTCATCACTACCTGCCTGGCTTATACCATCAATAACGGGGATGAAAATTTTTACAATATGCTCTTGTATATCCGGAAAACTGTTCTGGGCGAAGACCTGGTAGTTACCCCCCCAATAGAGATCCCCTGGGAAGGTATTTATCATCCAGATACATCTGAAGTATTCACCAGAATTGACGAGTACTTGAACTGGTATGAGAAGAAAAATCCAACACCTGCTCCATATGTAGGTATTTTATTTTCGCGGATATACTGGGCTGCGGCAAATACTGCAATCGAAGATCTTCTGATAAAAACCCTGGAGGAGGAAGGACTAAAAGTTATTCCAGTCTTTTCCATGGATTATGGAGGTAGGCGAAATTCCTCAAAAAATACGCTTGAAGTTCTCGAGGAATTCCTCATGTGTGAGGGAAAACCCCGTGTTGATGCGATTATAAAACTGACTTCTTCATTGCTCAGGAACACTGCTGATCCAACAGAAAATGAGGAGTCAAAAATAACCTATGAACATGGAGTAGATCTCTACAAACATCTTGATATCCCTATCTTTCATCCGATCATCTCCTCATATCTGACCGTTGAGGAGTGGCGGGAATCTCCCTCCCTGACCTATGATGCAGCATGGGCAGTAGCCATGCCCGAGTTTGAGGGAGTCATCGAACCGATATACCTGGGTTCCAGCAAATCAATGGATGACGGTGATTATTACCGGGAAGCAGTGCCGGATCGGGCCAGGAAAATTTCACGCAGGGTGAAAAAATGGATTTCACTTGCACAAAAACCGGTATCTGAACGGAAAGTAACCTTTATTTTTCATAATAATCCCTGTACCGGAGTAGAAGCAAGTGTCGGCGGGGCATCACACCTGGACTCCCTGGAAAGTGTTGCACGCATCATGCATACCATGAAGGACCGGGGATATACCATCACTCCTCCTGAAAACGGAGAAACCCTGATTAAGACTATCCTTGAAAAGAAAGCAATTTCAGAATTCAGGTGGACAACGGTTGAAGATATTGCAGTCAAAGGGGGAACCCTCATGGAGATGGATGTTGCATCCTTCATGCCATTCTTTAACAAACTTCCTGAAAAAGTTCAGGCTCGAATCCATAAAACCTGGGGAGATCCTCCCGGCCTCAGCATGATCCTCAATGGCAAGATGTTGATCACCGGCCTGACTTTTGGAAATGCTTCAGTGCACGTGCAGCCAAAACGTGGGTGTTATGGTCCCCGGTGTGACGGTCAGGTCTGTAAACTCCTCCACGATCCCGGATGTCCGCCACCTCACCAGTACCTCGCAACCTATCACTGGATTGAAGAATTCTTTGGAGCAGATGTGATTGTGCATGTGGGGACTCACGGAAACCTTGAATTTCTGCCTGGAAAAGGTCTCGGCCTTTCAGAAGCCTGTTACCCTGATATCTCAATAGGCACCATCCCTCATCTGTACATTTATAATGCAGATAATCCTCCTGAAGGAACCATAGCTAAACGCAGGGGATATGCAACCCTGATTGATCATATGCAGACCGTACTGACGCAGGGCGGATTATATGAAAGATTAGAAGAACTTGACAACCTTCTCGGGCAGTATGAGAACGCAAAAAATGATCCTTCCCGTGCTCATGCTTTGCAGCATCTGATCATGGATGCCCTCGCTGCAGCAAACATGGACAAGGATATCCACCTGAGTCCTGACATGCCATTAGAGCGAGTGGTAAGCGCCTGTCATGATGCTCTCTCGAAAATCCGCAACACCCAGATTCCTTCAGGGATGCATATCCTTGGAAGGCTTCCGGAGGGAGAAAAACGACTGGATTTCATCAATGCAATCATTAGGTTCGACTCAGGAGAGCCTTCACCACGGAGGATAATTGCCCAGGTTATGGGACTGGATCTTTCATATCTACTTGAAAACCAGGATAAATGGTCTGATGAATATTGCATGTCCCATGGTGCCATACTTGAAAACCTTGAGGCAACCACGAAGAATTTTATAGATGCAATAATTAACGGCCCGTTTCTCTCATTTGAAGATCATTTTCACCGGATTATCACCTCTGAACAGTCAGGAGAACTTGACATTATAAAAAACAGGATTCTCGATATTAATCAACGACTCGGTGATTCAAAAGAGATTGAAGCTCTTCTACATGGATTTTCCGGAGGATTTACTCCGCCCGGCCCGTCAGGAGTCATTTCCCGGGGACATGAAGATGTTCTCCCGACAGGAAGGAACTTCTATTCGATGGATCCGTTCAAGGTCCCGACCAAGCCTGCATGGCGAGTGGGCAGACGACTGGCAGATGTGCTGCTTCAGAAGTATATCGATGAAGAAGGAAAATATCCGGAAAATATTGCTTTTTACTGGATGAGCACCGACATTATGTCCTCTGACGGGGAGATGTTCTCCCAGCCTCTCTGGCTTTTAGGGGTAGAGCCGGTCTGGCTGGCGAACGGTCATGTAAAATCCTTTACCATCGTACCTCTGGAAAAACTGGATCGGCCCAGGATTGATATCACCGTGAAGACATCACGGATAACCCTGAATAATTTTGTCAACTGTTCAGATCTACTGGATGAGGCAATTTCTGCAGTGGCAGAACTTGATGAACCGGCAGAGATGAACTTTGTCAGGAAACACACGCTCAAAAGTATGGAAGAGAACGGGGGATCCTGGAGGGATGCAACATACCGGATTTTCTCTGGTCAGCCGGGTGGAGGGCTTGGCGGGATAAACCTTGCTATCTATGCCAGTGCCTGGAAGACAGAAAAGGATCTCATTGACATTTTTGTTGCAAGCAGTGGATATGCATTCGGAAAAGGAGTGCAGGGACAGGTAGCACACGAACAATTTGTATCCTGTCTTTCGTCAGTCTCGATAACGTTCAACAAGGTTCATTCTGATCAGTCAGATCTGCTAGGCTGCTGCTGTTATTTTAACAATCATGGAGGGATCACCGCAGCATCCCGGTATTATTCTGATCATGAGGTCAAACCCTATTATGGAGACACTCGGGAACCAGAGCATATAGAGGTCAGGGACCTCGCTGATGAAATGCGTCGGGTAGTCAGGACAAAACTGCTCAATCCCAAGTGGATTGAGGGCCTCAAAGAACATGGCTACAAGGGTGCCGGTGATATTATGAAAAGGGTGACCCGGGTGTATGGCTGGGAAGCGGCAACCGGGGAGGTTGATGACTGGATCTTTGATGATATCGCAAATACCTTTGTTAACGACGAAGAGATGCGGCAATTTTTTGAGGATAACAACCCTTATGCTCTGGAAGAAATCGCCCGCAGGCTCCTAGAAGCAGAGCAACGTGGACTCTGGGAGGCAGATGAACAGACGCTTGAGGATCTGAAGAATAACTATCTTGAGATCGAATCCTGGCTGGAAGATGAGGTTGGAGAAGGAGATCACCAGGGAGGAAGCGTTGATATCATGACCGCTGATGATATTGAGGGTTGGGGGAGTGCACTCAAGGAGATTATGACCAAGATAGATGCTAAACATCAGCCCCGGTTAGAAAAGCGATGAGTCTTCATAGAAGTACTCATTTCTCTGATAATCTCCGGGCAGTTTCGGAGAATCGAAGACAATTATCGTTAGTTTTCTCTCTGGGAGGTATCTCTCTCATACTTTTATTCCTGCTCTGTTCTGGATGTGTCAGTACCCCGGGACCATTACCACAAAACCAAAGTAAGAGTATCGAAATCACTGATTCTGAAGGAACACCAATATCATTTCCTCATACGGTAAGCAGAATAGTCTGTCTTAATGATGATACAACCGAGATGCTGATTACCCTTGGTGCAGCAGGTTCACTCGTCGGGGTAACCAGTACCGCAAAGAACTCGACGTTAATGAAGGTAAGTCTCAGCAGTGTCCACAATGTCGGTAACTGGATGACTCCGAATGTGGAAACCATCATCTCGTTGAATCCTGATGTGATCATCGGATATTCTACTGCAAAACCTAAAAATCTGGAACTGTTACGATCTGTTGGAGTACCGATAATCTTTCTTGATTGTTACCGGTTGCAAAAATTGCCTGATGACGCGATGGCACTTGGAATCCTGACAGATCATGAGAAGAATGCATCCAGGTATGTTGAATTTTTCACCCGCTACACCAC
The DNA here is from genome assembly GCF_028679455.1 of Methanospirillum sp. GTDB lineage: Archaea > Halobacteriota > Methanomicrobia > Methanomicrobiales > Methanospirillaceae > Methanospirillum. The sequence continues at coordinate 4,193 of NZ_JAJRBM010000021.1, forward strand.
ACTCGTGCAAAACCGTATCACCCAGATACATGCAACTCCTCCAAAGGTGTATTTCGAATCATATACCGATTATTCAGTGATGACAACCCGGAGTGCCGGTGGTCAGATACTCGAATTTTTGCATATTCCCAATGTTTATGGGAATTATTCTTCAGACTGGGTAACGGTTAGTCCGGAATGGGTAATCCTGAAAAACCCGGATATTATTCTCAAATTGGCATCAGATTCACAGAAAACTCACAAATCACTCTCTGAATTAGTATCAGGAATAAGTAACCGGACTGGATTTGCTAACCTATCAGCAGTGCGGAATGGAAGAATATTTGCAATGCATGGTGATTTGGGTTCCAGCCCCCGGGATATTTTTGGTCTGCTTTATTGTGCTAAATCAATTTATCCGGAATATTTCACTGATGTTTCCCTGGATGAGGTCATGACCGCGTATTCACAGGAGTTC
>NZ_JAJRBM010000219.1 GCF_028679455.1 Methanospirillum sp.
AGCGGGGAGCATGGACACCCTTGATAAGAACATTTGTGATAACCTTGGGAATTTAACTCCATATAATCAGATGATTCCAAGGTAATGTTTATTCCACATCTTTTAAGCCACTGCTGTTTAGGTGACATCGTATTTTTTGCCACTCTTGCCATCGATGCCATCGGTGTTTTTAATTGGTCCTTTGTTAAGTGATCATATAAGGTACCTTTCAAAGAATGTATGGCACCTGTGGCATCAGTGGCAATATCAGCAAGTATGCTATAGATAGTCATATCTTGTTCTTCAGATGGATCGGTGTATCGTATCCCCTTCCATGCTTTCAGTTTCCGATGAAGCTCGTAATTTCCATCCTTGACACCTCGTGAACATAATGTATTAGCAAACTTCTTCTGAGTAACAGGAGCCTCATTGTTTTTTGTGGACCAGTCTTCATATAAGGCATAAATATCACGCCGAAGGATCATATCCTCTTTATTAGCAGATTGCGGAATGATTTTACATCGTTCATCAATAAAGGCTGATACTGGATCGATCTGCCTCCGATACTCAGCAGTTGCTTCTATCACATCATATGGACGATCACACAATTTTCCCCGGATTTGGTATCTCTTAAGACCTTCAATCATCCAGTTGAAAATCCCTGGTAACTCCGCCTCCAGTTTCTCCATTATGTGGAGGTCACGTTTTTCTTCAGGTATAGTTACTGTGAATGGGAAAAACCAGATTCGTCTCTCCAATGCATAATCCCAGTCCTTAACAACTGGCTTGTGATTGGTTGAAAGCACTAAGAGATATGCAGGATCATATTCGAAGAACTCTCCAAACAGAAATCGGGCTGTAACTTTATCTCCGCCACTCACTAATTTTATCAAACCAGTGTTGAGAACAGCACCGTCATCAGACTCTGAAGCTACGACCAAGCGACATCCTACTAAGGAAGCAATATCATTGTTTGCTCCTCCTGAATTCTTTTTGGATAAAAATGACTCAAAGGGTAAATTCTTGGCGTAGTCCCCGAAAATCTTCTCCATGGTTCCAAAGATTTTAGATTTACCATTTTGCCCAGTCCCCCAGAATACTAGAAAAATCTCTGCTGGATTACCATGGAGTAAACTGTACCCACATATCTCCTGAAATGCAAGGATGAGTTCTTCATTACCTGCAAAAATGAGGTCTATGTGTTCTTCCCACTTTGGACAATTGACCGTCTCATCATACAATACTCCGGATATCTTGGTTAATAGATCATCCTTGTTATGTGGTCGGAAGGTATGATTTGCAAGGTTGTAGGTCCCATTTTCACAGTTAAAAAGATCCGGATGTGAATCTAACTGGGTTGGTATCACTGAAAGGAGAGGTTTTGAACCATCTAACATGGCTTTTCTCCGTGGCAGTGAAGCACTCTGTTTAGCCCATTTCATTGCAGGATGGTTGTTATCGGGACTGTGATATCTTACCTTAATGTCTTCACACATCTGTTTTACACAATCAGATGCAAAATTTAGCATCTGATCTGTATCATCGTTGTGCCACACCTTTCCAGACCAGATATACCATTTATTCCAAACTGAACAATACCGCACTGAATCCTTAAATATAGCGCTGAAGTACTCAGAATTACCTAAATCTGTGAGGATTAGTTCATGAGGCGTGGTCATCGATGTTGAGGGAGAGAGCATATCGTTATTGATATCCTCAGGTTCCCACCGCATAGCTGAACCAGCTATTTTTGATACCTCATCAATATCCAGAGGTGGGCAACAGACCTCATTGTTAATAGACTTCAACGCTTTGAATAAATCATTGTAGCCATATCCCAGTCTTCGTAATTTCCCAGCTTGTTGGATAAGGTAGTTATTTCGTCCTCCCACTGATACTTGATGTGTTCTATAGGTTGTAGCCTCTTCATGGGACGGTTTACTTTGTTTCTTGTTTAGGCGGAAAGGGGCTATAATTTCAAGGAACTGATTTTTATCAATGACCCGTGGAGGAGTAGATTTGATGATTTCATACTTCTTCCCGTCAGGGTGTACACTTCCTGCACCAACAACATAGTACTTACCTTCTGCACTTCCGGGCCTGATATCTCCAAATTCTACCTTTTCGCCGTTTTCGTTGTATGTAAATAAAAAAACCTTTTTTTCATCAAGATTTTGACATCTGAAGAAAATATGGTAACCACGTTGTTCTTTACGCCCACTTTGGACGGTCAATGTATCACCTAGAAAGTCAATGACTTCTCTCAATGATTGAGAATCATCCGCATCTAATATACAGAGATCTGAACCTTCACGAATGAAAAATCCGTAATTACCTCCAGATTGAATCCATTGGATGAGAGAAGGATCATTAACGGAGTAATGAGCATTTTCGTTCCAACGCTTCTCTAATGGGATCTTTGAATTCTTATTAATCTTAATAAAACGAATTTCATCATCTAGTTCCTTGATCTCCTCTGGAATGACTATAGAATTAATTGTGTTTCTGGATTGACTGATTGAGTCACCCATTACACCTTGAAGGGATTTTTGCCCTTTTTCTTGGGGTGAGAGGGATGTCAGCGGGTTTGGAGGTAAATATGGGTTACTCACTTTTCCGAGTACATCTTCCTTCTTGCCAACTATTGCAGCATAAATCTCCTCAAGGGAACCCGGCTTTGGCTCATTTATTTCACATGGTGAACCCGGCAGAATTTGCCCAGTCATGGTAAAGTAATGCCCCGATGAATACATCTCCCGTTTATTACCTCGATGTCTCTCTCCGGGTATAACACCACGACAGATTGCATGAACCCCAGTCCCTGATGGAGACACTTCAGCATACGAACCTAAATTCATGATCTCATCCAGAACATCCGGCAGTATTTCCCCAGTATCCGAATCA
>NZ_JAJRBM010000220.1 GCF_028679455.1 Methanospirillum sp.
GCAGTCGGACTTGGCCGTAGATGAGATCTGACAAAAACTCCATTTTCTCTCCCCATATACACCGAATTAACAGATGGATGATTGAGCCTGAAGGAATTAAGTTCGTTAACAATGATCTGTTCACGTTCGCTGATAGAGTACTGAAAGGTTTCAGGCGAGGCATTTACAAACGATGTAAATCCAGAGATGTCAGAATTTCTGACGTCATTATCTTCAGATAGCTGGCGAACATCATTTTCAAGTTCTGCAATATAATTGGACAATGCAAAATCAATATGCTTCAATTGATTGGTTGTATCCACCTGAATTCTGATGAGGTTCTTTTCATGAAGTGATGATGGAAGTAAAACACCGACACAGATCAGGACGAGTAGCATAATGAAGAAATACAGAATCAAGACTTTGGTGCCGAGTTTCATCTGTTTCCGATACCTCACAATAATATTTATATCTTGTGCTATGGCGATCAATTGGTGAGAGGTCTGAAAAAAAGAATCGAAAACTATGCAGACTGATAACTGGGATAATGGATGTTATACATGCTCACAAAAAAGGAGTCAATCAGGTCTGGCAGGTTTATGTCTGTAAATAGGTCTGGATGTAGATCTTTAGCAACAGCCATTAACGCCAGTGGCTGTTGAGGTGAGAATGAGTCATAGACAAATGGATCTGCAACCTCGTACACTCTCCCGGTTTTTACCGCCTTAAGATCTTTCCACTGAGAAAAGTCCCCCTCCCCGCGAAGGATATCTGATGGATTCACCTCTTCATTGTACCAGAGATAGATGACATCAGGATTGAGTTTTTTGAGCGTGTCAAGGTTTAAAACCGGATGCTCATCACTTTTTCCGATGATGTCGGCCGTTTCAATGACGTTTCTTCCTCCAGCAAGGCGAATGACCTCGTTTGTTGCACTATTGATTCCTGCAGTTCCGTATATGTCCCCCCACATCCAGTAGACAGTGGGACGTTCGTTATCCTGAAGGCCCGAAGTTTTATCAGTTACCTTTTTGGTATATTCTGCCATTATTGAGGCGACTCCAGATTCACGATTTTCGTCACCAATCATCTTTGCATAGACGCTATTTGCCCTCGATACATCTGATAACTTTGTATAATAAACGCCATATACCGGAACCCTGAGTTGATCTTTAATTGCAGTGGTCATCTCATCATTCCAATCTGCTGACCAAAGAACAACGAGATCAGGTTTTATTTGTGAAAGAGCCCGTAGGTCAATATCTCCATTCGTATCTTTAATTTTAGGTTTTGAATCAAAGTCGGGATCTATGGCACGAAAAAAGGGCTCTTTTTTATCAAGCATCCAGATATTTCCGATTCCAGAAATTTTTTCAGCCCCACCAACAGCATACATGCTGTTCATCGCATTTTCCACAAGAAAGACCACTCGCTGAACAGGATATGGGATCGTGATATATTGTCCTCGGTCATCGAGGATGGTAATAGTCTGCCCGCCATGCGAAATCTGATTTGCATCAACAGTATTCTCTTCACCTGCAACTGTCGGACAGATGAATGTAAGGAACAATAATACCAGCATAGCAATGCACATAAAATTCTTCAGTCTTTTCATTAGAATTCCCTCACTGATACCTCCAGGAAGACTCTCTTAACCGATGATGACACAATCTGATCAGTACCAAATATCGTCATGCTGGGGTTCTGTTGAAATCTCACGAATGACCGACCAAAACACCGGATTAGATAATTCTTGTATTAGTTTCGTATCTTATAAACATGAAGCACGAATTGATGCATGGTATGTTATTCCGGGACTATTCAGTAGGGCTCATCACCCCTTGTAAAATTCACTGAAATCGTCATATATCTTCCACAAAAATATGAGTTCTATCATCTTGGATCACAACCGATGCCGGGTTGTGATCTAAGATCATTACCTTCATTTCATCGGGTATATTACTATAATCAAAATAATAAAACCCCAAATGAATTTCAATTGAACAATTGTGCACAACACCCGGATATGAGAAATCATGAAAAATATTGTTCTTATCGGCTTGCCAGGTGCCGGAAAAAGTACCATCGGAGTTATCCTTGCGAAAACGTTAGGGATGAAGTTCATTGATACCGATATCGTAATTCAGGAAAATATCGGAAAATTTCTTCAAACCATAATTAATGAGGACGGAACAGAAGCATTCCTGAAAATCGAAGAAAAGAACATACTCGGTCTCAATGAGACTAATACTGTTATTGCCACGGGTGGCAGTGTTGTGTATAGCACCCATGCAATGGAACACCTAAAATCTGACGGCATTTTGGTGTATCTGAATATTTCCTTTGATGAGATGAGTAAACGATTGAGAAACATCAAAAACCGTGGAGTTGTTATGATTCCCGGTCAGAGTCTTTATGACATGGTCAACCAGAGAATACCATTGTACGAAAAGTACGCAGATATCACCATCGATTGTTCTTTTGGTGATTTTGAAAATGTTGTTGGGAAAGTCGTTGAAAAGATCCAAAAAATCCGGTAGTGGTCTTGAATATAACTGGTGATGAAAATCCTTCAGATTATCGTCTACTCAAGCAGTATAGATCCAAATTAGCCAAGCAAATCCTCTCAATGGATAAATATCCATCTTCAGTTACCAAACAGGGCACTACCTGATTTTACCCGCCGTTAGGAAGGCAAGAGAAATGTTGGCCGGATGTACATTAACACCCGAGGAAAACCACCGACCAGCTAGGGACTCTTTCCATCGGTTCCAGAACTGGACCCGGGCTCTTCATAACTATCATAATCTCCGGCCCGGTCATGCCCCCTATTACATCCCCTCACCAATCCATTCACCCGGAATAAATTTCCACCTCCTCTACCTATCCCTGGCAGGTAACTCACGATGAACCCACTCATTATCCAACTATTTTCTAACCCTTCTGCACCCAACTCTGGACTTCATCATTAACTACCCCACAAACCTGGACTTCTATGCAGTATCCTCTCACTCAATCCCGGTTTAGATCTCTTTTCAAAACACCGGATTCATGCTCTGATCCATATCGACACATCAATGTATGATAAGTCCCTATTCTCACCCAGTGAGGGTATGGATCCAGGAGATTTTACTGAGAAGATCCCAGATGACAGAAGCATACTGGTTGTATCTGATGTTCATCTGGGCGGAGTTGAAGGGCCTGAAACGATTAACAGGATGCTCAATTTCCTGGACAAAATAGAGTCCGGGACCGCGAAGGTGGTCTGTCATCCAGAGGAGCATAAAGATGGCAGCCCACCGGTCACAAAAACACTCCTCCCGCCAACAAAAATCATTTTGCTTGGC
>NZ_JAJRBM010000221.1 GCF_028679455.1 Methanospirillum sp.
AGAACCATCCCGACACTTTCCGGGAAGTTACCTTCCTGGGAAAGGTACGTCCTGATAGTATTCTCTGCAATTTCTGCCCCCCGTTCTACGGCGGTCCCGGTTGGAATCTTTGTCGGATCAAACTGATTAATATTGAATCCGGTCGGGAGGACATCGGGGCGTCGGATAACATCTCCTCCCAAGGCTGGTCGGATAAATTCGGCATGAAGACCACGGACACAGTTTTTCAGTTCATGGCTGTTATCTGCATAGTCCTGAGAGAGGAGAAGTCCTTGTTCAAGTGTCTCTCTTAACTTTTCATATTTATTTTCAGCAACACCACTTTCAGCAATTGCTTTCTCTATTCCAAAATCAATGAGGTTTGAAATAATCTTTCGTGACCAGATATCTATTGCATCCAGTTGGTGTGTATAACTTTGGCGATTCCGTAAAGCTTCATCATATGGAATTCCTAATGATTCTGCAAGGATTCGGTTGAGAGATGATGTTTCATCTCGGTCATACCGAAGAATGCATTCGATATATCCTTTAATATCTTGCGCTTCATATTTCTCGCCAAGAATATGCAGTCCTTTTGGAATAATACTCCGTTTCATGTCATAGAGTATCTCATGAATTTCAGGAATACTGTCAGATTCGATGTGGAGATCAGTTGCGAGAGTTATAATCTTCTTCTCAAGTCTCTCCTTTCTGAGATCTTGACCTTGCTTTATTGCTTCTTCACGTTCCTCGATCAGGTGCTCCAAATCTAGGTATTGTTCATACAGATCGGATGTGGAAAAAGGCGGAGAATTGTAACTTAACAATGTTCCGTATAAACGACGTTTTGCGATTGTCGCTTCTGATGTGTTGGTAACACTATATAAATATAAATGGGGAATATCACCGATTAACAGATCGGGAAAACAGGACTCGCTCATACCAATCTCTTTTCCCTTGGTAAATTCGGCAAGACCGTGAGTACCAACATGGAAGATGAGATCAGCCTTGAATTCTTCAGAAAGCCACCGGTAAAATGCTACATACTGGTGATGGGGAGGTTTTGTTTTGTCGTGTGCTGCAGAAGCGACATCCTCCTCTGTTAATGGGGGTCTGGCTGGTTGAATTCCTACAAAAACATTTCCACATTTTATCCCCGGAATAATGAAATTATCCCCATAAACCATGATATTCCCTGGAGGAGATCCCCAGTGTTCGGTAAGATCAAATTGTACTCTCGTCGGTAAAAAAGAGAAAAAGTTCAGGTATTTATCTAACGAATATCTTTCAGAGTAATTGGCAGTATCTTTGAGATTTGACCATCGGGCAGTATTGTATAGTTTTCTCTCTTCAAAAAGGGAATGCAAGGGTTCATCAGGGATTTCAACTGAGTATCCATCTGATGCTAGAGTCTTTAGTAAACGCTTCACACTAACGAATACATCTAAATACGATGCCCCAGCAAGGCTTGCCTCTCCAGGGGGATAGTTATAAATAATGATTGCAATCTTCTTCTCTGCATTTGGGATATTTTTAAGTCGGATCCAGTTTCGAATCCTCCTTGAGATTTTACCTACCCGCTCAGATATTGCTCTTATTTCTTTTACTTCAGTGTTTTCATTCTGAATTGTTTGTAAACCACAACAGGGGATTGGTTCGATACATCCATCCAGTTCAGGCCATACTACAGCCATGATGGTAAGAATAGGATTTATCCCAGCAATATTATCATCCCATTCCTCAATATCTTGGCTAAACATGGATAAAGGAGCGAAGACCGGTACATTCAGTTTTTTGAGAAGTTCGGTTGTGAGTGCAGGATCGCCACCAAGAGGGCCTCCGTTAAGACGGAAGTATTTAAGGTTAATCAGAGCATCTACAATTGGTTTTCCATTCTGCAGAAAAAAATTATCAATACATGCAAGATTCGTTTCCGGGGTTGAATGAGTTGGTATAATGGCGAATTCCGGTAATGCTTCAAGTAAACATGTAATGGTTGGAATATTCTGTTCCAGATGCATTCCGCTGTGAAACATGATGCCTATTGCCTGCTGACCCTTATGGTATTTGGCAGCAGTATAGTATTCGGATAGGCTTTGAAAATATCCATATTCTGGATGATATATGCCATATTCGGGATATTCAAACGGAGGATCCGGATTCGGAAGATTATATCCTCCTCCATATTCTTTCATGAGAAAATGGATGAGATTATAATAATTATCCAGACCTCCATGACGCCAGTATTGGATGATCTGGTTGTAATTTTTTGCATCCCTTTCAATTGAACGAGGTGAATGATTCACTGTACTTGTAAATTCATCGAGAATATTCCTGTTTCGATGGTGTGAGGTGGTTTCTATTTCATGAGATCTGGTATTTAACGCATTTACTTCATTATATTTCTTTGACTCAAGGAGTTTATTTCCTGAGAGGTTACCCAGTCTTGTTACTGTAAAGAGGTTATTATATGGTCCCATAAGACTTACAACGGTATTCTTCCCTTTTTGGCACGTCTGCAATACCAGTTCATAGGCGCGTCCCATACCTCTGATATCTATCAATACGATATCAGCAGTATGAAGGTGATGAATTAATTGTTGTTCTGATATCTGCCCATTCTCAATCTGTTGAGATAACCAGATATGAAAATCAAACAAAATTCCGGTTTGTTTCTGAAACGATGTCACGGCTTTTAGTATTAAGGAGGTAGGAACAGTGGAAATACAAGCAAATGTAATTTTTTTACTCATTATTATTAATCCTGATAATTTAAATTTTAATAGTACTATCTTATAAATAATCCATCTTATTATGAATAAATTTCTTTTTATGTTTCAAAGTATTACATATTTTCAATGTGTGGTAACC
>NZ_JAJRBM010000222.1 GCF_028679455.1 Methanospirillum sp.
AAAAAAATCTTCAAAAGTTACCGGAATTCCGGTGATCTCTACCCGGTTATAGATCTCAAAAAGTTCAGGCGATTTTTCGCGGATTCCTGGAAATATTTCTGACGCAAGTCTGCCCTTTACATCAGACAAGCCGGTGTTCTTTTCAAAGGCATCATTCACATCGAGATAGAGCCAATCAGAAGGTTCACCCTTCTCATCATAGTACATATGGCAATATGCAAAACCTTCAAGCATATTTTCAAAAAGAGACCGGTACTGCTTCTCGCTCTCTCGAATGGCCTTTTCATTTTGTTTCCGTTCAGTGATATCTAAAAACGCCCCGATCAGTCCGGCGACCTGGTTTTTATCGTCTAGAAACGGGGATTTGTAAAACATAACCTCATGGGTCGAATCGTCAGCGTACCTGACTGATGCCTCGTACTGTTGAATAGTAGGTGAATTAAAAACCGCTTCATCGGCGTTGTAATATACATCTGCCATCTCTTTGGGCCAGAGATCATAGACAGATTTTCCAATGATCTGCTCACGGGGTTTTCCGAAATATTGTTCAAATGCGGCATTACAGCCGGAATAGATCCCACTGCGATTTTTATAAAAAATGGGCATCGGCAGAGAATCGATGAGTGTCTGGAGGAATAGTCTCTGTCGTTCAAGTTCTTCCGACACCCTGTGTTTTTCAGTTACATCCGCTCCGATTGCAATGAATTTCGTGATTACGTTAGATTCATTAGCAATTCCTTTCGTATTCCAGGAGATGATTTTGGTATCCCCGGCTTTGGTCAGGATGGTAGTCTCGAAATTCTCAAAAAAATTGTTACTCCTGATAATTCGTTGAATAGTGTCTCTTATCTGCCCTCTGTATCTTTGGTCCGGGTACAATAATGTCCAGATCTTATTTTTTCCGAGAACTTCCCCTGAACGATACCCACTAATCTCCTCTGCAGCAGTATTCCACAGTTGAATCCTCCCTTTCCAGTCAAGAACCATGAGCCAGATACGGGCATTTTCAATAATTGTCTCATGAAATTCGTTTACATGATGTAATGCTTCTTCAGACCGTCTCGCATTATCAGCAAGGTATGTTATCACTGCTGCGATACCGATGAAGAGAATTACCCGAACCAGGGCTTGCAAGATGATGGTATTATTCTGAGTATACCCTATCATCATTCCGAAGTAGACAAGTGCAAGGAGGCAAGAGAAGAGAAACCCTCTCCAGGTATAGAACAGACAGGCAAGTATGATCGGGAAATAAAAAAGGTTTTGAAAAATGATAGTATATCCAGCCAGCAGACAATATAAGCTGACCAGAATACACCCAACAGTTGAACCCGTCAGGAGCACTTGTGGAATATATATGTGGAAGCGTGAAAAGATGCTCGTCATTTCCTTTTCCTTTTGAATAAATGCCTCCGGATTGATATATTAGTTCCTATGTCGTTTTAAATCATTGATTTATTGACAATAGTCGCCCCGGCTTCCATCCCGGTCCTGGAGTGAGGAGTTTTTCATAATGAAAAGGGAGAGAATTTGAATTCATTATCCTGCTACTCAGGTATCTTCTTTTCAAAAGAGTTGTTGATGTGGCACGAATAATCAAACCGGGTGCAAACACCGTGAAAGCGGTTTCAAGTAGCGTAATACCTCATTCTTATACAGATCTTTCACGATCCTGAATACCTATTACTGCACACGTAATCAACAGGAAGAACAAGATTCAGAGATATCGTAAAAACTTCTGTATGATATGTTCAGGAGATTTTTCTTCGAGTTCCTTATTCATCTCTTGTAATTGCTCAGAAGTAATCTCTCTCTTTAAATAACGGTCATGTAGCACACTGAGCGAACTACCTGATTGACCAATATTTTGATAATCTCTGCTATACCGGAGTACTACAAAGATGATTAGCACAAAAAATACAACTACCGCTATGATGATCGCTATCCACCAGAGGACTTCATTCATTCACTACCTCTAGATATGTGATACCAATTCAGAATCTCTCAAAATCAGTTTTTATTCAAAACATCCTGGTTTGTCTATGATTCAGAGTGAGTACCGGGGATATTCGTATAATATGATGAAACGAGCAGCCGGTACTCATCGTATATTGATATAGCATCTGCTATATACTTTGTTATGCCTATTGATCTCGTGGATCTATCTTTCGAAAATACCCCCGATTTTTTCTTACTTCAGCTCATCCAGAATCTTTTTTACGATAATTCAGCAACATGAGTATGCAGTATTCTCACCTTCGCTATCGCTGTCGGTGATGGAGTTTACCACAACCGCCGTCCTGGCTGATAACTCCTACCCCTCGTTTTTCACACCGGTTCAGGTGTGCAGAGCGATGAATTACTGGATTGTCCAGAAGGAGAATCACATCATGCAGACAGATGGTGACCTATTATCGGACATAACCGAAGATACCGCGTATCTTCAGAGCCTGGGACAAGCATATCACTCATATGCTGGAAACTTGGCATCCTACAGGACCGGCTCTCAGAAGGGAGATTGATCAGTATCTTAATACCTTTTAATTTTTTATCTATTCCGAATACCTCAGGTAAAGTATCCCAACTCGGTCAGTAGAGCAATGATGAAATTTCCTCTTCATGAGCAGGGTCTCGTCGCTATTGGTGGATTTCGGCTCGATTGCATCATATCCTATCAACACCCCGGAAGGTTTTGTGAATCGTCCTTTCTCATATCATGGTCGTAAAAAGATCAGGGGGAGGTATTCACCCCATCCTTACAATCCCGGAAGAAACAATTTCGATAGACTAAGGGAGTCAGCATGGTGGTAAGCAGACTCATGATGATGATCGTGACATAGATACCCTGGTTGATCAACCCTTCCTGTAGCCCGATTAGTGCAACAATCATAGCAACCTCCCCTCGTGGGGCCATCCCAAACCCGATAATAAGGGAATCTTTCATACTCATTCCACAGAGATAAGCAGGTATACCACATCCGATAAGTTTGGTCACTACTGCAATCACAGTCAATGCAACAAGGAATATAATGATATCGGGCGTCACTGCTTTCAGATCAACCATAATCCCGAGTGACACAAAGAATATTGAGGCAAAAATGATCTGGAGATATCCCGCTCCTTCTTTCAGATCATGACCCTGTTTTAGTTTGATCTCATTGAATGAAACACCAGCGATAAATGCGCCGACAATTGCTGATAATCCTACCATTTCGGCGAATATTCCATACATAAATGCCATCATCATTGCAAAAATGAAGGTGAACTCCGGGTATTTTCCGGCAAAAGGAGTTTCGTCCACATACTCGATAAACCGGGAGATGATCAAAACCCCGACTGCTGCTCCGATAATGACAAATGACACCGCTTTGATGGTCATAAACCCTATTGATAGTACAGAAACTGACCCGGTTGCAGCCTCATTACTGATGGCAAGGGCGAGCAGACTCAGGATGTCGTCGATAACAGCCGCACCGATGATCGCTTTTGCGGCATCGGTCTGGAGTTGATTCAGTTCCTGAAGCACATTGGCCGTAATTGCAATACTTGTGGCGGTAAGTGCAGTCCCAATAAAGATTGCACTGGCCCCCGAGTACCCAAAGAGAATAGAGATTCCATATCCTCCAATCCAGGGAATAATTACGCCTATGAGTGCGATTATCCCATTTCGAATC
>NZ_JAJRBM010000223.1 GCF_028679455.1 Methanospirillum sp.
CAACTGGTATCTAAATAGTGATTACGTTTGATATGGACCTCATCCTTGCAGCAGACCTGAAAAGTGGCAGAATTGTCCATGGTAAGAGTGGGAGAAGGGATGAGTATCGTCCTATTTCTACTCCTCTTGCCTCTACTGCTGAACCGATCCGGTACCTGCAGGAGATACGACCGCGGTATTTGTATGTCGCTGATCTGGATCGGATCACCGGTGTCGGGAGTCATGACTCCCTGGTGCCCGCACTCTCTGAACTGGTGGGTACTCTTTTTCTCGATCGGGGTTGCAGGTCTCCTGATGATGTACTGGTTTGTCCCCGGGTCATCAATATCATCGGGACTGAAACTGTGGGATCAGATCTTTCAAAATTCTCAGGAGGATTCCTCTCGGTTGACATGAAAGATGGTAAGGTTATCCCTGATGGAGGAGATCCCCTCATGGTGCTTCAAGCTGCAGACCGATCGAAATTTGATGGATGTATCCTGCTTGATATTGGGGGTGTCGGGACCCGACGTGGGTTGGACTCTTTGTTTCTGGATCGATGCAGAGTATCATACTCTGGGAAATTATTCTGGGGTGGTGGTGTTGCGGGCATGGAAGATCTTGCGACTCTTTCTTCCTGTGGTTTTGATGGAGCAATTATCGCGACTGCATTACACACCGGTAGAGTCCCGGTTGACCTGATCAGGAGTGGATACCTGTGCTGATAACCCTGGAAGGGATTGATGGGTGTGGAAAGAGCACTCTCCATGCCTCACTGGGGAAACTGCTCCATGAGTTCTCCCCGGTGATGACACAGGAACCTGGCGCTACCTGGATTGGGGATCAGGTGCGTCGGGCCATTGCAGAACAGAGTGATCCGATAGCAGAAGCTCTTCTCTTTGTTGCTGATCATGCTGCTCATCTCGGTGAGGTGGTGCGACCAGCTCTTGCCAAAGGAAAACTGGTGATTTCACACCGGTATATTGACAGCAGGTTTGCATACCAGGAAGTCACGTTAATGGAATTTCTTCCTGATCCTGTCAGATGGCTTACTGAAGTCCATAATGGCTGGACCATCATGCCTGACCTGACGTTCCTGCTGGTTCTTCCGGTGGAGGTTGCACTTGCACGGATAGAAAAAAGGGGCTCAACAGAACATTTTGAGAATAGTGAGGTGCTTACCAGGGTCCAGCAGATCTTTCTCGACCGAGCTCAAGCTGAACCCGGGAGATTTGTGATCATAGATGCGACCCTTGCCCCTGATGTGATTCTGAAATTTGTTGGTGGTGAGATTACGAAACGGATGAGGACGGTGAGGTAGTTCCCTTCATCGGCACAACCAGGTAATCTTTGTATTGTATCACCGGTTTTTCGTTCGTTTTCTTGGTAATCAGCCATCCGTCTTTGGGGGGTTTGGATCCCTCGGGTAGTTCGGTTACCCGATCTCCGAGCCAGAATTTCAGGGTATAATATACCATCCGATCCCATGAATCTGATTCTGATGCGGTGTCCCAGAGAATCTCTTTAGAGTTTGTATCCAGTTGATTGACACTTTGACAGAACGGAAGAAGGGACCCGTACTCTTTGGTTGTTTTAATATCCCAGATTGATATCGACAAAGAACAGAATGCGGCGATGATGATGATCAGGATCATCAAGAGTGTCATTCCCTTCTGCATCCTGATGATAACGGCAGTAAGGATTACCAAAACTATCCCAAGAAGAATTGAAAGATATGGCACAATATACGCTGCTGTCAACGTATATAGGTAAAAAATTGCAGCATTATTATTCGGCTGGTGGGCAAATGGGAGCATGGAATAATTGGTGATAATCCAGGTGAAGATAAGATATACTGTAGCAATCTTCAGAAACCGAAGTGAATTTCCGGTAGATATCTGTTGGTTCAGTCCGATGATCCCCCCGATGATGATGAGTGGAATCACCGCATCAAGATACCTCCCGCATATCGAATAATCATAAGAGAGATTGCACATATGGGCAATCGTGAATAGAAAGAGAATGAGTGATGTTACCGTACAATAAAAAATTCCTGATATCGGTGGTGATTGATCCTCTTCGATACCGGTTTTATTCCGGTTTTCATGAATGGCTCCTCCCCCTGGAGAACGTATTGCTGAGTACCAATACATGAGGGCGAGAAGTGGGAAAATTACGAATGATCCAAGCAGCAGGTAATCGAGGTGTTCAAGGATTACGTAGATGAGATGCCCAGGATCATGTATCAACGCATCTGATACCAGGTTGCTATAGTAACTGATACTGTAACCTGCTGGTAAGGCTCCCTTCATGAGCAATTGATCGACTATCCATACCAGGTACAACATAATCCCCGGGCCTGCAAGAAGAGTTAGTTTGGTAATCGTGGGATTTTCAATCTGAAACCGGTTGGATTTCAAAAACCAGATTACTGCAATTGCCAATCCAATTACCATTGAAATACCCGTAGCACGGGTGAAGAAGAGAACAAATACTGATAATCCTGCAAGGACATCCCAAACCCCGGGTTCGTTTGTCGATAGTGATCTCTGCACAAACAAAACCGAGAAAAGGGTAAGAGGTATGAATAACGCCTCGCTCATAAGAAAAAAGGTATTCATGGTTATTGCCGGCAAGAGGGTTACCAGTAATGCACCGCTCACTGCAACTGCACGGGAGGTAACTGGTTTAAGGAGATAATAAGCCGGAAAGATGATTGTTGTTGTCAGAAATGCATTGATAATGAGTGCGTAGTGATATACTGCATATTTATCCGGAGAAAGCAGGTATGCAAAACTAACAAAGAATGAATAACCTGGAGAAAATGGTCCCGGTGGATAGGGAAGATGGCTGGTGAGTAAGGCACCACTATAGATCTGTTTTGCCAGTGTGTCATATGCCAGTTCATCTGCAAAAATCTGCGGGCTGGTAATAAGGGCTGAACACAGAATTTTCACCCCGGATATGATGATAAAAAAAATAATAAGTATGAAGATGGGATGGAAGAGATTAATTTTCCGGCAGGGATTAGAGTGAATTAATTCAGGCATAGTATCATCGGTTTATGTAAAGATGATGTGAGATCTGGGTTAATTCCTGATCTCCGGTTTGTTCTAAATCACATTTTCTGTTCAACCGTGATGATCAGATCATCCTGTGCGGTGATGATCTCAACTGCAGCCCCGGCAACGGTGTATGACATCTGGGGAATTACGGAGCCTTCAGGGATTGGTATCTCTTCAGTACCAACCGTCACCATTTTTGGCAACTGAATCAACTGATCCCTGGGTAATGCCTCAATTGCCTGCATGAATGCTTTTGCCTGACCGCGAAGTGCCGGACCAATGATTCCCATTGCAAAGGATACTCCTGATACGATCTGTTTGAGTTCAGGCTTTCCTGCCCTGAATTGCAGAGTACAGTTCAGAGCAAGACTGCCATCTCCGGCATCATCGATGATGTCAGGAGTGTACACGGTAACAGTACCTAGCGGAGCATTTAAGGCAAGATTTTTGTCATGCTTATATCTGCGGACTTCAGTCACGATACGGACCAGCATCTGACCATCGGCGAGGGCCTGTTGATCGGTATAGGCAAAGTCTACCCAGGGTTGTTTGTGCACTGAACCTTCAAACGCTGCTGACCAGACCTCTTCTGCAAAGTAAGGAGTGTAGGGAGCAAGCATCCGACAGAGGGAATTTAATGCAGTCTGAATCGCTACGCAGGCTCCATCTCTGCCGGCACCTCCATACAGTCTCCCTTTGACGATCTCGATATAGTTGTCAGCGAGGACATCCCAGGCGAATTCCCTGATCGCACGAAGACCTTTGTCAAACAGATATGTCTCAAAGGCATCGGATACCTCCCGTACTGTCTGATCCAGTCTTGCTAGGAGCCAACGATCTGCGAGAGCAGTGACCGGTGCCTTTTCGTGGTAAGATTCACGCGAGAGTTGCATCAGGGCAAACCGCGAAATGTTCCACATCTTGGTCAGGAACCGGTTTGCAGCGACCACATCATTCCAGTTGAATTGGATATCTGACCCGGTCGAAGCTCCGGCAGCAGCCCACTGACGCAGGGAGTCTGCTCCGTACTGACTCAGGATCTCTTCAGGAACCGTGACATTACCACGACTCTTGCTCATCTTGAAGCCATCTTCCCCGAGCACCATCCCGTTGACCAGGATCTGTTCCCACGGTTTCCCTCCGGTAAGTGATACCGCACGGAGAATCGTATAAAATGCCCACGTCCGGATGATGTCATGTCCCTGTGGGCGTATCTGTGCCGGGAAAAGCGGGGGTGTCTTCTGACTTCCATCCCATCCGGTCACATGAAGCACCGATATTGATGAGTCCATCCAGGTATCAAGCACATCAGTTTCAGGGGCAAAGGAGGTGCCACCACATTTGGGGCACGGTTTCTTTGGTTGATCCACCGTAGGATCAACAGGGAGCTCCGCTTCTTCAGGGATTATCACCTCACCACAGTCCTTGCAGAACCAGACGGGTATTGGGGTGGCAAAAAGGCGCTGGCGTGAGATACACCAGTCCCACTCCATCTGTTCGATCCAGTTCTCCATCCGCAGGAACATGTGCTCGGGGTACCACTTCACCTCTTTTGCGGCCTTCAGCGCTGCTTCATGAGGGATCCTGACAAACCACTGATTTTCTGAAAGGATCTCGATGGGAGTTTTGCATCTCCAGCAGGTTCCCACCCGCTGCTCAAGCGGTTGCTGCCTGATAAGGATCCCCTGCTCCTCCATGTCGGCAAGAATGGCCTTGCGACAGTCTCTCGTGGTCATTCCCGCATATTTACCTGCGATATCTGTCATCTTTCCGGTTTTATCGATGGCCTTGCGCAGAGGGAGGTTGTGCATCCTCCACCAGATGACATCCTGCTTGTCACCAAAGGTACAGATCATCACCGCTCCGGAACCGAATGAAGGATCAACTGCCTCGTCGGTAATGATCGATACTTCATGACCAAAGATAGGGACCTTCAGACTTGTATCCTTCTTTCCTGCGTATCGCTTGTCTTCCGGGTGAACAGCTACTGCAACACATGCAGCGAGCAGTTCAGGTCTGGTTGTTGCGATCTCGACTCCGTCAAAGTTGAAGAAGTTCAGTGAGGTTGTGCGATCACTGTAATTGACCTCGGCAAATGCGATCGCAGTCTCGCAACGGGGACAAAAGTTTACCGGATGATCACTCTGGTAGATCTGACCAGCCTTCATCATCCGTAAAAACGAGAGTTGGGTTTTGCCGTAGTAATACGGCATCATCGTGATATACTCGTGGGACCAGTCAATAGAGAAGGCCATGCGGCGCATCGAAGCACGCATTTTTTCGATGTTACCGATGGTAAGAGTACGACACATCTCCCTGAACTGCTGGCGGGGAACGTCATTTTTGGTGATCTTATGAGTCTCTTCGACTTTAACCTCGGTCGGAAGGCCGTGACAGTCCCATCCCTGGGGGAACATCACATTATACCCTTTCATCCGTTTGTATCTGGCGATAAAATCGATATAGCACCAATTAAATGCGTTCCCTATGTGGAACTCACCGGTCGGATATGGCGGTGGAGTATCAATGACAAATTGCGGCTTTTCTGAGTCTGCCTGAAAGTAATGATCTTCATCCTTCCAGATCTGCTGCCATCGCGCCTCAACCTCGCGATATTCATAATTTTTGGGAAGTGGATCGGACAAGGGCATTTCTTATCCGTTTGTGGGCGATGGGTAATGTATCTGATGGACAGCGTCCAACAATCACCGGGTTAACGTTCTGTCAGAAAATAGCATGATGGGATTTCCCTCAACCCATCGCCCCGCCAGCTGTGCATCTGGGGACGCTATCACTAATTGATGAATATAATGCCCCCTGCATACTTCTGCCTTTTGCCATTGCTGCTTCAGCTTCACCGTTTTTCCCTGATTTCCGAAGTGCTTCTCCGTACTTTATGTAAAGATCTGCCCCTGAAACTCCCAGGGAGATAGCTTTTTCATATGCCGTGATCGCTTCGGAACTCTTGTTTATAACAGCAAGAGCATCTCCGTACTCTTTCCAGACTGATGGCTGGGATGCATCCAGATCCAGAGATCTTTTGTATGCATCTGCAGACTCGTTTGTAAGTTTTAATCCGGTATATGAACGGGCCGAACCTACCATAGCACCTGGGTTTGCTCCTTCCAGTGAGATGGATCTGTTGAATGCTTCGAGAGCTGCATCATATTTCTTCAACTGGATGAGTACTCCTCCATACGAGTTCAGTACATCCTTGTCCTGTTTTAATGCCAGTGACTGATTATATACATTCTTTGCCTCTTCCCAGCGTGAAAGGCCGCTCAGAATGTTGCCGTATGTTGCCAGTACCTCCGGATTGGATCCCGATTTCTGCACTGCTGCTTTGTATGCTGAGGCTGCGTAGTCATACAGACCCAGTGCAAACAATCCTTTTCCCTGTTTTTCAAGATCTTCCAGCGAGAGTTGATCAGATTTTGCATCAACATTCGTTGCAGTCGGATAATGTGGGCCTGCAGTATCCTGGTCTGCCATATTCGCATTGGTAGGAACAACCTTGCCAAA
>NZ_JAJRBM010000224.1 GCF_028679455.1 Methanospirillum sp.
CCAAAATAACAAAAATTTATTCCTATTTTCTTTTCTTTAAAAAGATACTGTAGAGTTCAGGTTATCTTGGTAACTGGGATAACTCAAAAAAGCTATAGGGCTAAAATTCAAAATTATGTGGAATCTAATCGTTTTTTAGAATAATTAGCAGATATTAGGAGTCTATTATACCAGGCCTCATCGCATGTCCCTTGCATGGTTTTAAGAGGGATCAAATCAAGAAAATGTGAGTAAGTGAAATAAAATTTTATGAACACCTGTCACTACGTTCCATCTCCTGGACAAAACGTTGGCTTCGGTATGGGTGATTCTGTATGATGATCGAAGATGATCCAGGATATATTATCCTACATAGCAAACGAAATGTTACACGATTTCAGATTCTAGTAGAGATTGCTGAGCATCAACCTGCAATTCGCCAGCAGGAGATCGCAGTAATGCTTGGGGTAACGCCACAGGCGATTTCTGAGTATATTCGGGATCTCATCGATGAAGGGATGATAAAGGCTTCAGGAAGAGGAAGATATGAAGTAACCCGCGAAGGTATCGAATGGATCCTTCAGAATGCAGAGACACTCGAGAACTTTGCCAAACATGTCAGGCATGACATCATTCATCAGATTACGGTCTGGACAGCAATTGCTGATGAGGATTTGAAAGCAGGTGACCGGGTCGGTGTGTACATGAAATCCAGTATTCTCTATGCCTCCCGGAGGCAAACCTCGGCAAATGGAGAGGTTGCTATGGATACTCCAAAAGGGGAGGAGACCGGAGTTATCAGACTCGACGGGATTATTGAGCATTCGGAATCGATTGTGCAGGTCTGTAAGGTTCCACGAGTTGAACGGGGAGGGTCACGTAGTGTTGACCTGGATAACCTCAAAGAGGTTATCAAAACGGTATCGTTTGTCGCCTGTGTCGGCTTGGAAGCATGGGTCTCTCTCAAAAAGATCGGTCGTGTCCCGGATCTGTATTTTGGATCCCGGGAGGGTGCCATAGATGCAGCACTTCATGGAATTCCTTCAGCCATTGTCATCGTTGATGAATTTTTTACCGATTTTTTAAGACAACTTGAGCAGGCAGAACTCAGTTACGAGATCCATGATCTCCTGTCACCATGACAGGGTTTTGAAAGATATAGTAAACTGAAAATTAGGTAATTGCCATGTATGGAAGGAAACAGGCAATGTTTAGCAAAACCTTGCCCTCGTTTTTTCTACAGAAACTGAAACACATCCCTTAATGGTCTTGAATCTTATCCCCTACGAGGGTCTTATCTACAATAGAGGGATTCTTATGAATATCGCGGGGATAATACTATTGGGTACACTAATGCCTGAATTTTTAAATTCCAGTCAATATTGCCCTCTTTGATCCATTTTCATACCAGAATGCTATTGCCGGATCTCTAGTCCCAGTGACCAATAAGTTGGGTAGATCATACTGACAAATATATAGGCCTTATAAAAGCGATAATATCCATTATTCTTTAACCAGACTCTCCTCATACCAGATCTTCCTCTCCAACGTACCCCATATCTGAAACCTGGGTTGGAGCCGAACTTACCACCGGAACACTATCTGCAGTTTTTATCGTGTAATCCATCGTCGCAAATTCACCTTCAATACTCATGTAATATCGACCCTCCCGGTAGATCATCATCGTCTGTGTCTCCTGACTGGGAAACCCCCGGTTGTACCCTCCTTCAGCAATGATCTGCTGCCAGGGATCAAAGATCGTAATTTTTACCCAGACATCCAGGGGTGATGAGATGTTCGGATATACCGAATCTGTTATCGAGAATGGACCATTTGTGACATTGAGTTCCTTTCCAACTGCGAATGCAGCCAGTCCTACCGAGCCGGAGTAGGTTTTATTCAGTTCCTGTTGCAAGGTCGAATCTGTTGGATTCCGAAATATCGAACTGTGATTGAGTGGAGGTTGCCAGGGAGGCAGCACTGAGTATGGATTCCAGTCAGTCACGTTCGATTGCACAATCGTTGTGAGATTCGGAATCTGTGTTTCCTGTGGCATAGGATCAGGGACATCAACAGGATCAGGTATTGAAATTGTCTCTTCTTCCGGAATCTTTCCGGTTGTATTACTTGTGGTTCCTATCCAGACGCCCAGAATCAGTATCACTAATAGTGTTTTTGGTATGAAAAACACGGCACGTAAAGGAAAGGAGTTGGTGACCGGAACATCATAGTAGATCAGAATTATTTGAGATAATTTAAATTTTATTTGGTTGCATACTATTTGCAGAGGTTACACATGCGTCATTTCGAAGAAATTTATCCTTTCTCAGCGATAGTCGGTCAGGAACAGATGAAAAAAGCCCTGCTTCTTAATGCAATTAACCCACGTATTGGTGGAGTCTTGATCAAAGGAGAGAAAGGAACGGCCAAATCTACGGCAGCACGCGCTTTAGCCCGCTTACTTCCAAATCGTGAAGTTGTCGAGGGTTGTGTTTTTGGATGTGATCCTGCAGATCCAAAAGGATTCTGCCTTGACTGTCAGAATCGAACTGATCTGAAGAGTAAGATGGCACGAATGAGGGTCGTTGAACTGCCGATCAGTGCTACAGAGGATAAAGTCGTTGGTAGTCTCGATATTGAGTACGCTCTGAAGAAAGGTGAAAAGAGGTTTGAACCCGGTATTCTTGCACAGGCTCACCGGAATATCCTCTATGTAGATGAGGTGAATCTTCTCAATGATCACATCGTGGACGTTCTTCTGGATGCAGCAGCGATGGGAATGAATTTTATCGAGCGGGAAGGGGTTTCGTACATGCATCCTGCCTCATTCATCCTGATCGGGACGATGAACCCGGAAGAAGGAGAACTCAGGCCACAACTGCTTGATCGGTTCGGGCTCTGTGTTGATATAGAAGGGATTATGGATGCTGATACACGGGTGGAAGTGATCAAGCGGAGGCAGGCATACGAGAATCATCCAGAAGAGTTCCTCAACCAATGGTCAGAAAAAGATCAGGAACTCCGGGATCGAATCGTCAGGGCACAGGAACTGCTCTCCTCGGTCAGTATTTCTGATGAAATGCTTCACGTGATCGCCCAGATCTGTATTGA
>NZ_JAJRBM010000225.1 GCF_028679455.1 Methanospirillum sp.
GCTCTAATTGACTGATATGGAGATGTTGAATCGTTGGGTCTTGATTCGGTTCTGTCACCTATGTGGTACTCATAATTGATCGAACACCAGACTCGATCTCACCGGGAAATTCTAGCGAAGTGATTGAGAAATCAGTCCCTTACCTATTGAGAATCCGGTATGGCTACTCATATGGTACAACGAAAATATCCAGATAGAAACCTGTTTCTGCTCCTTAAAAAACTATTTCCAGGTTTCAAATTTTGAAATGTTGGGTTGGGATATGGATATTCAGCGCTTTCCGGGCTATTTCATGGTTTCAGGAGCGATTATCTGCTCGGTATGATGAATACCACACGGGGAAACGTTTTATATCAGGTATCTGGTGTTGAATGATGAGAACTTTTCACCTCATCCTCCTCACATATTAACTATGATATGATGTTCCTTCTGATCATCTACCAGATGAATCATGGAATCAACCTGCTCATTCCCATCAGATTGTATGGTTTTGGTCCCCGTTCCTGAGTTTTTTACCACGATGATATATGGCGTGGAACGATAGTGGTATTCAATCTGGTACGAACTCCACCGATCAGGAATACACGGCTCAATGGTCATCTGATCTCCGTTCAATCGTATCCCGAGCAGAGATTCAAGGATCAGCGTATACATAAGACCTGCTGATCCGGTATAACCGGTCCAGCCACCCCGCCCGGTATGAGGAGGGGTTGAGTAAATATCAGAAGCCACCAGATATGGTTCGACCCGGTAGATGCTGATCTCCTCCTTAGTTGATCCATGGTGTATCGGGCTGATATGTGACATCAGGTTCCAGGCTTGTTCATGATCCTTGAGAGCCGCAAACGCCATCACGACCCATATTGCAGCATGCGAATAATGCCCGCCATTCTCACGGATTCCCGGAACATACCCTTTAATGTACCCGGGATTTGTCTGTGCTGTATCAAAAGGAGGGGTGAGAAGAGAAATCAACCGGTCATCAGAATGAATGAGATACTTCTTTACTGCTTCCATTGCAGATCGTGCCCGTTCCTCTGAACCTGCTCCTGAAAGAACTGCCCAACTCTGGGCAATTGAATCTATCATACAATCAGTATTTTCTGAAGACCCAAGTGGTTCGCCAGAATCAAAATAAGCCCGTCTGTACCACTCACCATCCCATCCGGCTTCTTCGAGGTTTTTCTGCATCTCTTCGGCTTTTACCCTGCAGAATTCTGCAAATCCGGTATCAGAATGGAGGGTTGCCACTTTTTGAAACTGCATCAAAATGTCATAGATAAAAAAACCGAGCCATATGCTCTCTCCTTTCCCTGCAGTGCCAATAAGATTCATCCCGTCATTCCAGTCTCCACTACCGATTAAGGGAAGGCCATGTATTCCCGACCTCATCCCAAACTGTATCGCCCGGACACAATGTTCATACAAGGTTCCGGTTATTCCTGACTGATACGGCAGATCATAGTACGAATCATCTTCAGGAGGTACCATTCGTCCTTCGAGAAACGGTACCTGCTCATCGAGAATTCCGGTGTCACGGGTTTTGAGTACATATCTGCAGGTGGTAAAAGGGAGCCATAGGTAGTCATCAGAACAATGCGTTCTCACCCCGCGATTTAAAGGAGGATGCCACCAGTGCTGCACATCACCTTCATGAAACTGGTGTTCAGCACAAAGAAGCAGTTGTTTCCGGATAAGTTCGGGTCGCGTATGGATAAGTGCTAGCACATCCTGGAGCTGATCGCGGTACCCGAACGCTCCGCCAGACTGGTAAAACCCGGTTCTTCCCCAGAGACGAAATGCCATCATCTGATACAGTAACCATCCGTTTACGAGCAGATCCACAGAGAGGTCGGGAGTGGTTATTTTCACTGCACCAAGTGTACGGCTCCAGTACTCTTTTACGGTTTTTAATGTTGCATGAGCAGATTCGACTCCCCTCGTTGTCCGAACCAGATCCCGTGCAGTTTCTATATCCTTTCCGACACCGAGGGTAAAAATGATCTCACGCTCTTCTCCATCAGTTAATTCACAGAGTACCTGCATTGCTGCACATGCATCGAGCCCGGCTCCGACTTTATTTGAGAGACGTACCTGCTCCATGGCCTGAGGTCTGTCACGGGACCCATTCCGGCCGATAAATTCATACCGGTCTCCGGTTACGGTCCGGTTTAATATATTGGAGTCAAGAAAGGCTACTCTCCCGGGAAATTCATGGTTGTACGGATTTTTGGCAAATAGTGCTCCTGATTTTGGATCGATCTCAGTAATCACATAGAGCAGTGATTTAGATCGTAATTCACCAAGCACCCATTCGAGATAGCCGGTTACCGATAAGAGTCTGCGATGACCGGATCGGTTCCGTATTCGAAGAGATAAGAATTTTACCGGTTTCTCACTGGAGACAAAAATGGTGAGTCTGGTGGTGATGCCGTATTCACATGAATCAAAGATCGAATAGCCAAATCCATGTCTGGTAACATATTGGTTTACTCCTTGTGTAGGTAGCGGTGTCGGAGACCAGAATATGCCGGTTTCTTCATCTCTAATATAAAGAGCCTCGCCAGAGCGATCCCGAACCGGATCATTCATCCAGGGGGTCAGTCTGAATTCATGAGCATTCTCGTTCCAGGTATAAACACTCCCGTTTTCTGATACTACAGTCCCAAAGGTCTCGTTCGCAAGAACATTCACCCATGGTGCGGGTGTTGCCTTCCCTTTTTTCGTATATATTACGTATTCCTTTCCATCCTGGGAAAACCCGCCGGTACCATTAAAGAAGTGGAGTTTTTCCTCCCGTTTTTCTGGAATACTCCCGATGGTACCCTGATGGACACGGGTGGGAAGGAGTTTCGGGACGAATATCTTCTTCCAGCCTGTCCTTTCCATCTGTTCAGCGATAGTTCCCCCTCGATCGGTAATAATCACCCGTGCTACTGTCAGGATAAGGATCCGGTCTTCTTCTGACATCTGCTCAAGATGTCTGATGAATATTCCACCTTTGCTGTTTAATACATGAGAATCAGATCCCGGCGGTATCTGGAGCATGATCTCATCCTGAAGTTCCTGCCGGTATCCTGATTGATCTTCATTCCAGATCACTAAATCGACTACTAATCCTTTTGTCCGCCAATATGCATGAGCCTGAACCATCTCTTTAATAAGACCGATTCGATCTCTGTTTTGTATCCTCACCAGTACAATCGAGACATCTCCTGAAATTCCATACCCCCAGAGACTGGACTGCCCACGATTGTTCCTGAGAATTACATTCTGGCTAGCCCTTCGTGATGGATTAGCATAGAGGATTGACGAGGCAAGCGTGCAATAGAGTTGGGCATCCTGCTCAGTTGCATTGAGTTGTCTGAGCATAATCTGAGCATGGGTCCATGCCAGCTCTGATACCCGGTCAGCCATGTACCAGTCATAATACTTCTCGACAAGGGAGATGGCTCCGGTTCTGGTATCACTTACTCCGGTAAAGATGTTTATCCCAGCAGTCTCCTGTGGATCTAACGATATCGTACATCTGATAGCAACGATGGGATCGAGTACAGAACCTTCCGTGTCTGAAAGGGTAGATGAATCGGTCATGGCGACAGGATGAGAAAGCGAGTTGATTCGACCGATGAACCGGGATCGATCGGTTTCATACGAGATAGTTCGCACCTGGGTACCATCAACGGTTATCATATGAAGCATCCAGGGAGGATGCTCACCGTCTGAACGTGCTCTTCTTGTTGCAAGAATTGCATTTTTCTCCCTGACCAGTTCGGTCTGGACAAACAGATTACTGAAGGCAGGATGCGATTCATCAGAAGCTGAAGATGCCAGAACTACTTCTGCATAACTGGTGAATTCGATAATCTTTTTGGTATATGAGCGATTGGTAACC
>NZ_JAJRBM010000226.1 GCF_028679455.1 Methanospirillum sp.
GTCCTTTCCACAACGCAGGATATGCATCGGCGTCTGGAAATATGATTCTGGGGGCAACCGCTAGACCTTTTTCACCGGGAATTATCCGCGACGCACTCATGAGCGCCTCGCCGACCCCAATTAATTCCCCTGATTCAGTAAACATTACCACCATATCATCCATCTGAAAGGGATCAACTTTCACAATTCCCCTCATTGAAAGACGTGCTCCATGGCAGATTGCTCCTGCTGCTGAATTTTTGATGGTCACGGTTGGAAGATTTTTTATTGAATTCTCCATCGGGAGTATCATAGCGGACAAATCGTTTGGGTTCCCGGCTTTTGCAGATTCTATTACATCCCTGACTTCATGCAGGGTATGGATCTGTGATTCATGATACTCAGCAGATCTGCTTCTCCGAAGCTCCTGCATGTGAGCGCCGACACCCAGGGCCTTTCCGATATGATGGCAGAGTGATCTGATATACGTACCTGAATCGCATCTGACCCTGAGTAATACGAGTCGATTATCGCGACTCAGGATCTCAAGTTCCAGGATCTCCCGTATTCTGAGAGCCCGCTTCACCGCACTTCTCCGGGGTGGTCGCTGATAGATCTTCCCTGTGAACTCTTTTATGACATCAGCAAGTGCCTGCTCTGATACGTCGCCCTGCAGTCGCATCAGGCAGATATACTCCTTTTCATCCATGTGGAGAATAGAAGTCAGCCGCACTGCTTTTCCGAGCAGAACAACCAGAACTCCGGATACCTGGGGGTCAAGGGTACCGGTA
The DNA here is from genome assembly GCF_028679455.1 of Methanospirillum sp. Lineage (GTDB taxonomy): Archaea > Halobacteriota > Methanomicrobia > Methanomicrobiales > Methanospirillaceae > Methanospirillum. The sequence continues at coordinate 771 of NZ_JAJRBM010000226.1, forward strand.
TGGCCAACCTGACTAACACCGGTCATTTCCCTGACCCATGCTGCAACCTGATGACTGCTAGGCCCCCGGGGTTTATCGATGAGGAGGATCCCCCCTCCGTTCTGGAGTTTTATTATTGGTTGATCTGTCATGGTTTCAGAGGGTGTGACTGATTGGTTGTTCATGTTAGGGATTCATGAGGAGGTATATATTCAGTTCATCAAGTGTTCCTTCAAGAGAACCATCACCGGCTACATCCGGAGATAATCCGGCATCAATCATAGCTGATGCAGTAACATCTCCTATTGCTATCAGGATCAGATCCTCACGTCGTCGCCAGATTGCAGATTTAAATGAAAGTGCACTGGTGAACAGCAATGCTTCTGCACTGGTGAGATTAAGTTCTTCATAGGTTGGGATCAGGGAATAGATGGTATACTCAGCCGGTTCTCCTCCTGATTCTGATATTGCGTTCAGGAGACCGGGATTGGGAGCATCAGAGCGTGGGATCCCTATGGTCTTTCCGGATATCCATTCACCGAGGTACGGGACAAAGGCACGCGAATAATATTCAGGTAATACTTCACAGGGAACACCAGACTCACGTAGTGCTTTGGCTGTCTGCGGACCAATGGCTATGACGCGGGGAAGAGTACACCGACCAAGGAGAGGGGCTATTTTGTATGCTGGAAGGGCACTGGTGAAGAATATGCAGTCAAATCGGTTTTCCTGGACATGTTCAATAAAAAGGTCTATCTGATCCTGATCCATCTCGCTATTCAGAGGTGTTACTGAATAACAGTCATGACCGCGACGTGCGCACCTCCGCTGATCATCCAGTTCTTTACCCCGAAGCCTGGTTATTGCAATTTTCATGCCTTCCCGTAATCCCTGGTCTGCAGACCAAATATACGGTTATTTTAAGCTCTCTTTACACTTATAATGCATGAGAATCTCATGATTCTGTTACTCATCGGGGCGTTGATGGGGCTGATCTGTGGTATAATTAGCGGACTCGTTCCCGGTATTCACACAAATACCATGGCGGGGATCATGGCAGGACTTTCTCCGTCAATAATCCCTTTATTGGGGACGGAAGGATTAGCCGGAGCATTAATTGTCCATCTTATAAGTCAATCCTTTCACGAGTTGATCACATCGACCTTTTATGGGATTCCAGACTCTGGGACCACTCTCTCAGTCCTTCCTGCACATGCTCTAACCCTGGAAGGAAAAGGAGAGGAAGCAGTACGACTGGCAGCGCTGGGTTGTCTTTATGGGGTAATTTTAGGAGTTCCGGTTTCTATCCTTGCATATCTGGTGTTTTCCCCCATTCAAACCTCCATTGACTGGATTACCGGTCCGTTTCTTGTTCTGGTTATGGGGGTGGTTATCATTAAGGAAGACTCACCAGCATGGGCGCTTCTGATCTTTCTCTCTTCAGGGCTGCTTGGACTCTTTGCCTTCAGGTATCAATATCTGGCCTGGGGGCTGGCAGGAGTAAGTAGTATTCTGATGCCCTTACTCGCCGGCCTTTTTGGTCTTTCCGTGATACTCACCTCCTCTCATGCACCTGTTCCCAGGCAACGGTTTAGTGATATTGGACTGGAAAATGGTGATATTCTCTCCGCATCGTTCTCAGGGACTGTGGCAGGTCTCCTGGTCGGTTGGCTTCCCGGCCTTTCCACTGCATCAGCAAATGCCGTAATAACGTCCAGATTCAGTTATGAGGTACATCAGAGATCCTATCTGGTTGCTGCCGGTGCAGCAACTTGTGCAAATGCGGTGGTTGGATTGGCAGCGTTTTATGGCATAGCAAGGACCAGGAACGGGGTAATGGTAACTCTCGCGTCACTGGATCCTCCTTCCTTTCCCATTCTTCTCTTTCTCCTAGTCGCTGCTTCAGTAGTTGCGTATATGATAACCCTGAAGTTATCGGGATGTGTCCGATGGTTTTCTGGTCTTAATGGAAAAACCCTGAATACTACTGTAGCAGGATTCGTTATTCTGTTATGTGGAATATGTACCGGTCCCTTTGGACTTTTTGTGCTGGCATGTGCCACCGGAATTGGTATGATACCGGGGCTTCTGAATATTTCCCGGGTTAGCTGTATGGGTGTCGTGACGATGCCAGTTATATTATATTCACTTGGAATCGTGGGTTATTAAAATGAATTCTGATCAATCCCCTCATGATACCACCGCCGGATACAAAAAAAAATACTGGTATGGGGATCTGACCGATTCCGGATGGTATGCCTTCTCATCTGATCCTCTTGAATTACTTGAGATCTTTCAGCGATATGGTCCGGTTATGGCCGGTCTTCCCTCATGGAAAGATGCAGTGGATTGTGGATTTTGTAAAAATAAAGAAGAATATTTCACCAGAATCCGGAATCTTTGCATTGCCTGGTCACAATCAGGAATCAGGCAATACCATGCATCAGAGGAGGTCCGTCTGATCAAACTGGTGTTGATTCTGAGGGAAACCGATCAAATGATCAGTCGGATCGCAGAACAAGTTCAACTCTGGCAACGGATGCTGGGGAGCGATTCTGATATCAGTGAATGTGGTTCCCAATGTCAGGATCTGAATCACAAGGCGGTTGCGGTACCGAAAACTGATGGCGTCTCACTTCTCTCCAGAGATATCATCAGTATTCAGGCGAGCCGAAAGCAAATTGCCCGTGATGTATCTGTTAGATGTGAGGCCCTTCTTCCGAACTGCAGTGCTCTCCTGGGCCCCCTGGTTTCAGCCAGGCTTCTCGAAGAAGCAGGCAGTCTCAAGCGATTATCCCGAATGCCCGCTTCCCGAATACAGATATTGGGATCCAGAAATGCAATTTTTTCACATCTGGTGTCTGGTTCTCCTCCTCCTAAACATGGACTTATCTTTCAACATAAACGAGTACATGCTATATCTCGTAAAATGAGGGGAAAAGTTGCCAGGACTCTTGCTGCGAAGGTGGCTATAGCAGTGAGGATAGATTTTTACCGGAAAACCCTGGATCCTGTTTTCTTGGAAAAAGCTCAAAAGCAGATTGAAAGAGTATCGGGGAGATCATGATCTGGGAAAACGGAATCCTGTATTCTTCAGGCAAGCCCCTGAAAGGCGATCGATTGGTTGGCCCACTCAGGGTTTGGCCACCTGAACGAAGTAAGCTTGCAGCACTCTACTATCTATATAATAATTGTCCGGAGATCCAACCTGCCGATCATATCCTCTATCTGGGGGCTGCATCAGGAACTACTGTTTCATTTGTTGCTGATTATGCAGGGATAATTTACGCAGTTGAGATGGCCCGGGAACCAC
>NZ_JAJRBM010000022.1 GCF_028679455.1 Methanospirillum sp.
AAGGCGGTTATGAGCTGCGATGCTTGCCTTGTAATATGCACGGCCGAAATCGTAATCAATCCCCATCACTTCCCCGGTAGATTTCATCTCGGGTCCGAGAACAGTATCCACACCCGGGAGTTTATTGAAGGGGAGGAGCACTTCCTTGACAGCCACGTGCTTAATTTCCCGTTCCTGGTAGGGCATATCCGCAATCCGCAGACCCATCATCACCCGGGCTGCAACTTTTGCCAGAGGGATGCCAGTTGCCTTGGCGACAAATGGCACGGTCCTGCTGGCCCGGGGATTGGCTTCAAGCACATACACAACCGAGCCCTGGACCGCAAACTGAATGTTCACAAGACCAACAACGCCCAGCCCAAGAGCAAGTTTCCGGGTATAATCACGGACAGTATCGAGAATTTCCGGAGGAAGAGACTGCGTTGGGATCACACAGGCTGAATCCCCGCTGTGCACCCCGGCAGCCTCGATATGTTCCATGATCCCGCCAATGAGAACATCAGTCCCATCACAGACCGCATCGACATCAAGTTCGATCGCGTTCTGGAGGAACCGATCAATAAGGACCGGATGGCTCCGGGAGACTTTGACTGCCTCACGCATGTATGTCGTGAGTTCGGGAGCTTCATGCACGATCTCCATCGCTCTGCCACCCAGAACATATGATGGCCTCACCAGTGCCGGATAACCGATCCGCTCAGCAGTTGCCAATGCTTCCTCTTCAGAGGTTGCAGACCCATTGGGCGGTGAAGGGATTCGGAGATCATCAAGGAGTACGCTGAACCGGTCACGGTCCTCAGCCATATCCATCGCGTCAGGAGTTGATCCAAGAATTTTTGTTTGGAGACCCTGGCGGGCAATTTCATCACGAAGTGGCACTGCAAGATTAACTGCATTCTGCCCACCGAACTGAACCATCACACCGAAATAATCATCCTTCTTCAGGATGTTCATCACGTCTTCGAGGGTCATCGGTTCAAAAAACAGGCGATCTGATGTATCAAAATCCGTCGAGACGGTCTCAGGATTATTATTGACCACATGCACCTCTACACCCATCTCCCTCAGGGCAGTAACGGCATGGACCGTACAGTAATCAAACTCGATTCCCTGGCCAATCCGGATCGGACCTGAACCAAGTATCATGACCTTCTTCTTTCCTGACCGTTGCATCTCGCATTTCCCATCACCCCAGGTAGAATAGAAGTAAGGGGTTCGGGCAGGAAATTCAGCAGCACATGTGTCCACCATCTTGTACGCAGGCGATCCACAAAGCGTGATGATCTCGTGTTCGGATCGTCCGCTTAATGTGCTGATCTCACTGGTTGAAAAACCATAGCGTTTTGCAAGCAGGATCTGATCATCAGTCCCGCCAGTAGTCAGTATCTGTTCGAGATCGATGATATTCCTGACCTTTTCAAGCCAGAATGGAGTAATTTTAGTGAGTTCTGTGACTTCATCGAGGGTAAAATCCTCTCTGAAGGCATCAAAAAGAGTGGCAAACCGTTCATCGGTCGGTCTGGAGAGGATCATGCGGATCTCACCATGATTGGTATGACGATCTGCATCGTTGTCTAGCGATCGAAGTGCTTTTTTGAACGCTTCTTCCACTGACCTGCCAATTGCCATCACCTCACCGGTTGATTTCATGGCAGTGGTCAGAGTCCGATCAGCGGTCTTGAACTTATCAAAAGGCCACCGGGGAACCTTGACCACCACATAATCTATCGATGGCTCAAACGATGCTGGTGTCTTCCCGGTAACGGTATTAAGGATCTCATCAAGACGAAGGCCAATCGCAATCTTGGCAGCAACCCGGGCAATGGGGTATCCGGTTGCTTTCGAAGCAAGTGCAGAGGAACGTGATACCCGGGGATTTACCTCAATAACCCGATACTCCCGGTCACTCTTGAATCCGAACTGTATATTGCATCCACCCTGTACATCCAGGGCACGGATGATCTTGAGTGCAGCATCACGGAGGACATTGAACTCATCATCACGCAGGGTCAGGATCGGAGCGACCACGACACTTTCACCGGTATGGACCCCCATAGGATCCACGTTCTCCATCCCACAGATGGTGATGCAGGTGTCGTTGGCGTCACGCATTACCTCAAACTCAACCTCTTTCCACCCCGCAACACTCTCTTCCACAAGTACCTGATGGATACGGGATTTGCCGAGGCCAAGTTCGGTGATGCGGTAGAGATCATCTGCGTTATATGCAATCCCTCCACCTGCTCCCCCAAGGGTGTATGCCGGCCTGATAATTGCCGGGAACCCGACAATGCGGGCAGCCTCATCCAGCTGTGAGAGTGAACTGACGATCATGGACTTCGGGACCGGTTCACCTATCCGTTGCATCAGATCCCTGAACTTTTCCCGGTCTTCTCCCTCATAGATAGCCTTCAGGGGAGTTCCCAGGATTCGAACACCTTCAAGAGCACCCATCTCGGCAAGTTCAGCAGTAAGGTTAAGCCCGGTCTGCCCTCCCATCCCGGAGAGGATCCCATCAGGCTTTTCCTTCATGATGACCTTGGCGATCACATCGGCCTGAAGTGGTTCCACGTAAATAATATCCGCAGTATCAGGATCGGTCTGGATAGTTGCCGGATTACTGTTGACTAAAACGACTTCTACCCCCTCTTCACGAAGGGCACGACATGCCTGTGAACCGGAAAAATCAAACTCTGCCGCCTGGCCAATCTGGATAGGCCCTGATCCGATCAGGATCACTTTTTTGATCGATGGATCCCGTGGCATCAGATCAGCCTCTTCATCATCATATCAAAATACATTTTTTCGGTATCATGCGGCCCTGCATGTGCTTCTGGATGGAACTGAACACAGAATAACTCCAGGTATTCATCCTCAAATCCTTCGAGCGTCCCATCATTACAGTTGGTAAAGGTCACCTGACATCCTTCAGGCAGTGAATCACCCATCACCACAAATCCGTGATTCTGTGATGATATTGCAATTTTTCCATCCTTATATCGGACCGGTTGGTTTGCTCCCCGGTGTCCAAATTTCATCTTCTGTGTCTCTCCCCCAAGTGCAAGACCACAGATCTGGTTGCCCATACAAATTCCGAATACCGGAAGTTCTCCTGCCAGGTTTTTTATTGCCTGGATCGCCCCGGTAGCCTGAACCGGATCGCCGGGACCATTACTTATAAACAGAGCATCAGGTTTGCAGGCAAGAATCTCATCAGGCTTTGTATCATGTGGGAAAATTTGCAGATCCGCATTCCGACAACTCAGACTCTGCAGAATATTCTTTTTAATACCAAGGTCGATCACTGCAACCCGTGGCCCGCTTCCCTTGATGTGCCAGGGTTCTTTGCATGATACAGAAGGAATTAACGACTGGGTCGTGATATCAGGGGCTGATTGTGCCAGTCTGACTGCCTCTTCGCCATCATCACTCCCTACAATTAAGCCTGCTCGTACCGTTCCCTGCTCCCGAATGCTGATGGTCAGGTGCCTTGTGTCAACTCCGGTGATCCCTAAAAGACCTTCCTCTTCAAAAAACTGTGAGAGTGTAGTACTGCCTGCCGGCTGCCTGCAGAGCTCATGAACCACACACCCGGATGCCCATACCCGGGAGTTCTGAAAATTCTCCCGGTCAACTCCATAGTTACCAATAAGAGGGTAGGTGAAGAGGAGGAGTTGCCCGTGATAACTGGGATCGGTCAATGCCTCCATATACCCGGTCATCTGCGTGCTAAAGACCAGCTCGCCGGTTGTCTCTCCATCGACCCCGAATCCCTCTCCGATAAAGTATCTTCCGTCCTCTAATCCGAGCGCAGCCTTCATGGTGTAAGTCCCATATGAGTGAGCCTGAAACCCTAATAACGATACCTTCCGAAAAAATTATTCAGGATTCAAACCCTTCTGATTAATCTTAAGAGTCACCAAGTTGAATCATGAGATGATGAGTGTACCAAGAAAAGTCTTTTTTACCCGAGGTGTTGGTATTCATAAAGATCGGCTGGCATCATTTGAAGCAGCACTTCGTGCCGCGGGTATTGAGATGTTCAACCTCGTCTATGTTTCATCAATATTTCCCCCACAATGCACCGAAATTACCAGGCTCGAAGGGCTGCGCAGTTTCAGCCCGGGGGAGATTATCTACGCAGTTATGGCCCGGGCTGACACCAACGAACCTAACCGGCTGGTTAGTGCGGCAGTAGGACTGGCTCTGCCAAAAGAGCAGGATCATTACGGATATCTGTCAGAACACCATACTTTCGGTGAGACTGAAACTCAGTCAGGAGAGTACGCCGAAGACCTCGCTGCCACGATGCTTGCAACCACGCTGGGTATCGAGTTTGATCCAGATACAGCATGGCAGGAGCGGGAACAGATCTACAAGGCGAGTGGTAAGATCATTGAGACTTCACATATCTGCCAGTCCGCAAAGGGCGATGTATCAGGTAAGTGGACAACCGTCATC
>NZ_JAJRBM010000227.1 GCF_028679455.1 Methanospirillum sp.
ATCTGCAGCACATCTGGATAAGGATATGCACATATCCCATGAAACACCACTTGAGGAACTGGTTGCAAAGGCTCATGAATCACTCTCCCGGATCAGGAACACACAGATACAAAATGGCATGCATATCTTTGGGGAGGTTCCGTCAGGAGAAAAACGGCTGGATTTCATCAATTCAATTATCAGGTTTGATGCAGGTGATCCTTCTCCCAGAAGGATTATTGCCGACATCCTGGGATTTGACCTGACTGATCTTCTCAATCATCCGGATCACTGGTCTGATGTTTATCAGAAATCGTACGGTGCATTACTTGAATACCTGGAATCCGTAACAAAACAATTTATTACCGGAGTACTTGCAGATCCACTCATACATGAGTTCGGACAGATTTTCTCACAGCATCTTACCGGAGAACAAACAAAGGACCTTGAATCAATAAAAGTTCGGATTCTTGATATAAATGAACGCCTTGAATCATCAAAGGAGATTGAATCACTCCTTCACGGGTTTGAAGGGAAATATATTCCACCCGGACCTTCGGGTCTGATATCGCGTGGTCATGAAGAAGTTCTTCCGACAGGGAGAAACTTTTATTCGCTCGATCCGTATCGTGTTCCTACTCAGGCTTCCTGGCGGGTTGGACAACGACTTGCTGACGCCCTCGTAAAAAAATATCAGGATGAAGAAGGCAGTATTCCAGAAAATGTGGCATTTTACTGGATGGCCGGCGATATCATGTCTGCAGATGGGGAAATGTACTCTGAACTTCTGTGGTTGCTTGGAGTAAAACCAGTATGGCAGACCGGTGGTCAGGTCAAATCATTCATCGTTGTCCCGCTCGAAGAGCTCAACAGACCACGGATAGATATCACAATCAGGACTTCGGGAATTCTTAGGGACAATTTCAGTAACTGCTATGAACTGGTGGATGAAGCAGTCATGACGGTGGCTGCACTGGATGAACCCGTTGACAAAAATTTCATCAGGAAACATGCTCTGAAACGCATGGAGGAAGATGGGGTTACCCTACGGGATGCAACGCTACGAATTTTTTCATCCCGCCCGAGAACATATGGAAACGGAGTAAATCTTGCGGTTCTTGCAAGTGCATGGAAGACGGAAGCAGATCTTGCGGATATTTTTGTAGCCTGGAACGGATACGCATATGGCAAAGGAATTCAGGGAAAACAGGCCCATGTAGATCTTGCAGCGAATCTCTCTACTGTTTCAGTGACCTTTAATAAGGTACAATCTGACGAGTATGACCTGCTTGGATGCTGTTGTTACTTCGGAACACACGGGGGAATGACCGCTGCAGCACGGCATTATTCAGAACATGAAGTAAAACCATATTATGGGGATACCAGGGAGCCTGAATCGATTGGGGTAACGGATCTCAGCGACGAGATTCGCCGGGTAGTCAGAACAAAACTCCTCAATCCCAGATGGATTGAAGGGATGAAAGAGCACGGCTATAAAGGTGCCTCCGATATGATGAAACGTATCACCCGGGTATACGGATGGGAAGCTTCAACCCAAGAAGTTGATGATTGGATCTTTGATGATATTGCCGAAACTTTTGTCAACGATGAAGAGATGCGACAATTCTTTGAAGAGAACAATCCTTATGCTCTGGAAGAGATTGCCCGAAGGCTCCTTGAAGCAAACCAGCGTGGACTCTGGGAAGCAGATCCACAGGTGCTTGATGAACTGAAAAATAATTATCTGCAGATAGAATCGTGGATGGAAGAACAGGTAGGAGAGGGTGATTTTCAGGGTGGAAGTGTGGATATCATTACTTCTGATGAAATTTCCACCTGGGGAGAGCCGATGAAAGATCTCCTGGCAAAGGTTCATGAAAAATATTCCAAATAACCAATTTCTATAAATTATTGACCTGCAGAAGTTCTATGTCTGAAAACTAACATGATTTTTGATTTGCTGAGAATTACCGATGGTACATAAATATCATATTTTTATGAGTTGGCCTGAATGAGATCCAGAATACCAGTAGAAATCCTAATGACAGAATCCGGGAAAATCACGAAATCCGTTCTATTACTTGTGCTCGCCGGTGTGTTAGTCCTAATCACCATGACTTGTGGATGCACGAATATTCCCTTATTCTCTCATCCGGAAGAGACTGCCCGGGAATATATCCCTGACCCGGTAAGCCCACCACCTGGGAGCGAAGAAATGCCTGCCAATATGCCGGCAACTCCTTCTACTGAAGGAATCTCCCAAAACGATTCTGGAGAATCACCGTATCCGGATGAACCTTCACCTGACTTTTCTCCGGTTGGGATGGGGCCGGAAGCTACGCTAACACCCGAACCAACCCCCGTCTCAAACGTGACCGATTGGGATCCTTATATGGTGTTACCTCCCTGGCAGGCTCCGTTAAATCATTCCTCGATACTGAAGAATGATACTTCGCATAATTTCCGCCAGCCACTTAACAACACCTTTTCCGGTTCAGTCGGTCTGGCTGGATTTGCTATCGGTAAACAACTGAATATTACTCATGGTCCGTTCTCCATAACCTATACGGTCCACCCGAATGTTACCTCACCTCTGGATGTCTGGGCGAAAATTACGATCTTTGATCCCTGGCAGAATATTATTGCAGAGGGGGGATACAACCGGGGATATCCGAATCAGGAGACTCAGATTATGACCATCTACCGGGATGGCAGGCACTATATGAGTATAGAAGGAGAGTTTGCTACCATGGATTATACAGTTAAGACCGCTGATATTGCACCTGTGGTAACCCAGCCTCCGGCTCAGACGCAAGAAGAGATGGGTCCTGAAGGAGAAGGGCCGTATTAGCGTATAAGGTGAGAGGGAATATCGAGCAGGAGGAGATACTATCTGAAAAACACGGATCGGTTCAGTACTGTCCGGCCTGTGTCGGATGAACTACAAAATCATAATTTTTAACCCGCCTACCAAAATATCTTCACCTGGTTTGGATAATCTGGTCCCTTCTTCTGTGGGGGAATGATTCGTTTTAACCAAATAATTGGCGGTAAAGTTGCACTGTTTTGGGATGTGATTCGGGGAGATTTGAGGAATTATTATCAGATAATACCGCTAAAAGAAAAGTATGATCCAGCTAATTCTTGATAAGAAGAAAGAAATCGAGCGGATTTGTGCAGAGCACCAGGTGCGTTCCCTGAGCCTAACTGGATCGGGCCTTTCCGGTACCTGGGATCCCAATATAAGTGATATCGATCTCATTATTGAATTTCAATCCATGAGCCCTGCAGATCATGCAGAAAGTTATTTTAGCATTCTCGAAGAATTTGAGGATTTGTTCGGCTATCCAATTGATTTGATTGAGATGTGTGCGGTTACCAACCCACATCTGCGAGAATCATTTGCGTCAACACAGGAATCTCTGTATGCACTCACCTGATATCAAAGTCTATCTCTATGATCTTAAACAATCATGTGAGTACATTCATTCCTTTAGTTCCGGATGTGATTGCTATTCACACCTATCTGCCCCGATGCGAAAATCAGCAGTGGAACGCCAATTCATCCTCATCGGTGAAGCGTTAAACCAATTGGCCACAAATTTTCCAGAAGAGAAAAAACATTTTCCTGAAGTTCCTCGTATCATCTCCTTCTGAAATCGTCTCACTCATGCCTATCGTACAATATCTGATGATGTAGTATGGGGGATAATGCAGAATTCTCTTCCCTCGTTCTGTATGAAGGTACATCAATTTATCAAGATTGAAATCCGGAATAAGGGAAATCCCCTTTCACTCGTCGATCCTCCAAATTTCGCAATGCCTGCTCATGAGGTCGGTGATTTGATACGAAAAAAGAGAGAATTACTCCCCTTCTGGTTTTTGATACTCATCACTGAGCACCAGGGCATACCGGTATACCGGCCCGATAATACTCTTTTCTGTTGATGCCGATCCACGGGCCTCATCTTTGAGGGTGGTGATTCGTGCATCAGTTCCGGTATCAGACTTGATGACCCACTTTCCTGGAGCATCAAGGTTCAGGGTTACTTTTCCTTCTACATTGGAGGTTTCATTAATGGTGATATCTTTCTCCGGGGTTCCTACCTTTGCTGCTTTCACGGCAGCTCCTTCAAAAGGCTTGCCCTTATAGAGAACCTGTACCTCAAACGGACCGGTTCCAGCAGTGGTAATGTTACTTAAGGGAACAATCTCCCATTCCTGGCCTTGAGGTTTGTTTCCTGCACTGAAGTCAGCATCAGGCCCGGCGATAAAAGTCTTTGAGTAGACATACTTTGGGTACGAACGCTCAATATACCAGTCGTCAGCCCATCCGGTCTTGTTCATTGAATCAAGATCAATCGCATCAACCGGCTTGTTGATCCATTCTCCACCTTCAGTATCCGGAGGATTTGTAACAATGTGAGTCCACGTGCCTTCGGTGTGATAAAGATCAAGGATGTTCAAACCACTTTTCTCAATCGGGAACTCAAATACCTTATAATAACCCATTGTTTTGCAGTCCTGGGTGCCGTTGACATCATCAGAAATTTTTGAATCCACTGAACCGTCCTGATGATGGAGATCCAAAGTCATATACCCTGCAGGAAGTTCCTCACTTGTCCCGAAGAGATGGCTGCTTCCGACAAAGAAATATGCCATATCTCCTGTGTTCACCCACGAGGTCTCAGGGATTGCCCAACTCTCATGTGCAGATGCCGGCAACAGACCGGTTATGCAGAGGAGGCATACTGTCGCTATAAAAAAATACGTTTCATGCATACATATTATCTGTTCATACTATATGTATAAATTATCATACTTGAAACAAAATCTTGTGATGTTATTTTTTAGATCCATGCCCTAAATCCTCTCCTAAATTGTTTGATACGCAAAATGTTAGATAATTACTTAAAATTGGTATTACGATTCTTTAAAATTTATAACATATTTTGAAGTAGTCTAAAAACTAATTATATACTATGTACAGTCCCCTGTCCCGGGATATTCAGATGTATGATCAGAGCAATACACGGAAAAAAGGACCGGTTCATGGTTGGAAAGAGCCCGCAGTCTCACCGGTAGTTGGGATCATGCTGATGCTCACCGTGACCCTTATCCTCGCTGCAATCATCAGTGGTTTTACCGGAGGGATCGCAAAAAGTCAGCAAAAACCTCCTCAGTTGTTATTCGAAGCTTCGATGGTGAATGACACGGCAACACCTGCGAACAGTTTTCTGGAGATCAGGGTGATCTCAGTGAGTGAAGGCATTCACACCAGTGATCTGAAACTCCAGACCGAATGGAAAAACCAGAGTAAGCAGACGAACCGGTGTGTAATTATCCCGAATTTCGTAAATGCCGACGGAAAGACCTACCCACTGGGATATGGACCTGGTGTTCAGTCAGGAGATGGTTCCTCGAATTTTGGGAATTATACCCTGTTGGCGGGAACTCGGATGAATGTAAATAATTCCGTAACCACTTCGATGGATGCAGTGCTGACCCAGTACTGGGATCAGTCACCTGGGGGCATTACTGATGGAACTCCGATCAGAATTCAGTTCGTGCATGTTCCAAGCGGTTCTATTATCGCGGATAAAGAGATCACAGCGGAGACATAAGATGCATGAAGAGGCTGTTTCTCCGGTGATTGGAGTTCTTCTGATGCTGACGCTCACGCTGATCATCGCAGCGATTGTGAACAGTTATGCCGGAGGTCTCATGGAGACCGAATCAAAAGCTCCGTCAGTCACGTTACAGGCAAAATATAGCATTTCGCAAGGAATGGAGATCAGGCAGGTAAGCGGTGATCCACTCCCCATATCCATTGTGAAGGTAATGGTAAGACCTTCTGAGACCTTTGGACGAAATGCTTCACAGTATTCTTCGCAGGTTGAAAAACGGTATATTACCGATGTGAATGGTTCATCCTGGGCAACTGGTATCACTTCGCTCAAACCCGGTGATGTGAATTATATTACGAATAAGTCCGGGGAACACAATCTCTCCTACCTCCAGTCAGATATTCTTGATTCTCAGTACTCACCGTACTGGTTTAATCAGACGCAGAATCTTGGTAACACGTTCTTCCTGGAGATGTACTATAAAAACACCATGATCTCCCGAAATGAAGTTCTCATTGAGGGATAAAATCTATCCACGTGAAAATTTGGTATTGACCAAATTTATAACTGGACAAATTGAAAAAATATCATTTTTGAGAGTTTTGTTTATGTTACACCTTACCTTAATTGATGACATGTGGAGTTGTATCAAATAATCAAGGAGAGCAGGAGAACAGAAAGAAATTCCCAACTGTCAAAAAGGAGGAAATTATACTTACGATGAACCGGGTGCTCCGACAACAACAGGAAGTGCTTCGATAATCATAGGGAGCAATTCAGCAGGGATTCCCATCACCATCTCACTCTCATGGATTCCAGAATATTTACGGGAACCATCACACCCAAGTGAGAAGTTTACTGCACCGGTAAGATAGACCTGAGCTGATGCATCGGCACATACAGACTGAATTCCGGCGAAATTAGCGTTTAATCTGCCTCCAAGGTGATACAGGCTGCTCTGTGCAAGTTTCAACATCACTTTTGGAGTCGTAATAATCAGTACAATGGTCGGGTCGAACGGTGTCTTCTCAAGTGGAGCGTAGGCCGTTGCATAGGTGGCCCCTGATTGGATATGCGGAATACGGTCGATGGTTCGTTTACATGACGGCCAGCTGTCATATTTTCCGAGTTTGTAATAGAATTCTCCAGTCTTGAGGGTCGCGGTGATTTCTCTGAGTCCCATCGCCCATGCTCCTCCCATACAGGCGTGATTCTCATTTGTAGCATAGAATATTGCACCGTCCCTCCTTGCCTTGTTCACCATCTGGCAGTGGGTGATCGTCTCCCCGATATGAGGAACCCCTGCAGGGAGATGGTCTTCACTCGTCACAAACTTAACTGCCACCGGTGAACCGTCAATGTGCAACAGGTCTTTTAAAACACGGTCAACTTGAGCATAGTCAATTTTCGTTCTGATAACGTCTTCCATATGATTGCCCCTGTAGGTAACAGGAGCACCTGCCCGTATAAAGATATCGAAAGTAGTTTAACAATTGTGAATTTATGGGTTTGTAAGAATACCTGATTATTCTTTCAGGGAATCAAAGATCCTGAACGAACCGTCAGGAATACGAATCTCAAACCTGACTCCTTTTCCATATACTCCGGTCTCCCGAATGGAAAGTCCGGTGATGGCCAGGATTTCCTGCGTTAGAAAGAGGCCCATACCGGTATGTTTCCCATATCCACGCTCAAAAATTCTTTCTTTCTCATTATCGGGAACGCCTATCCCGTCATCCAGGTATATGAGGATAAGATCTTTATCAGTCAGTTTATAGGTAACTTGAATATTTGTTACGTGTTCCCCGTGTCTGATTGAATTCTCTACCAGGTTCTGACAGATGAGTGGGAACAGCGGGTCGGCATACAGATCAAGATTGGCCGTGGGTGAGTGTAATGCGATTGAATCATTATGCAAATCGGTTCTGATCTTCTGTAATACCTCGTTGATATCATGCCACACGGGGGCCTTTATACCAATGTCCTGATAATGCCGGGTAAATTCGATCTGCTTCTGAATAATCTCTGCTGCATCCCGTTCTTTCTTCATGATTTCCAGGAATTTTGGATCAGTGCACATCTCCTCTGCAATCTCGTGATATCCGAGGAGAACGGTCAATTGATTTAATATGTCATGCCTGGTGATACTGGAGAGGATATTCAGTTTTTTGTTTGCATTCTGAAATGAGGCCTGTGTTTTTTCAAGTTCATGTTTCTGACTGATCTCTTCGTCGCGAAAGAGGATCATACACTGGACAACCCACCCGACGAGAAATGCAGAGACGCAGAGCATAATCGCCCGAAAGACAGAATCTGGAGAGATTGAGCCTTCTCCCAGATACGTTACCAGGATATGAAGAGATCCAAAGAAGAGGGCTACCCATAATGCTTTTTTCTGGTACCAGATTGCTGCTATGATGATGATGGGGTAGAACAGGTGAGTGTATACGATGGAGATCTGCAGTACGTAATGAACAACATATTCCAGAACAATGGCGAGCAGTATAAAAATAATCAGGGCCAGGGCTTTTGAATGAACAATAAGGTACTGGCAGTAACTTCGCGTTTCTCCTGACATTCTTAAGTAGTAATGATAATCTGGCCTTTATTAATAGATTTGCCGTACCATATGACGGGAATATTACAGGTACGATAAGATGACGATGAACCTGACCGGTTTGAGATCGGCAAACTGTTTCTTGAGCACCTCGATATTTCACCGTCACAACTATGCCCGGAGCCACGAAAGCAGTAGAAGGTATCAATAAACAGATATTTGATGTGATCATCTCTGATTACCCGGAACAAGGCAATGGAGAAGACGAACGGTGTTTCTTCTTCAGAAATACCCGGAACGGGAGAACATGAATATGGTATTGCATATATTCATCTCTTTACGTTTGAGAAGGGGGTGATGGTATTACCGGAATAATCTCTCATGTGATCTTTTTAAACAATTTAAATTTCAATTGCTCATCTGAATCATTGTTTCGGGAATATACCTATTTTTACACCGCCCCCACATTCGCTGATCGGATATCATAAAGAATTAATCACCCTGACATCAAGTCTTAATTACCAATGGGAACTAGCCACACTCCATCACTCAGACTCATCTCATGGAATCTTACCCTCCGTTGTCCTCTCCGGTGCCCTCACTGTTACTCTGATTCAGGAGAACACGAAGTGTCTCATCCTCTTTCTACTACAGAAGCCTTTGGTGTTCTGGATCAGATCAGAGCACTCGGGAGTCCGATCGTGATCCTCAGTGGAGGTGAACCCATGATGCGGGAAGATATCTTCGAGATCGCCTCCTATGGAACCAGTCTTGGCCTTACGATGGCTATGGGAACCAGCGGATTTCTCTTTGATGAGAATACTCCTTCCCTTATCAAAGGATCCGGGATCAAAAGTATTGCTATCAGTATTGACTCCGCAGACCCGGAGATTCATGATACCTTCAGAGGGTGTCCGGGAGCCTTTGACAAGGCCATCAACGCTATCCGCTCCTGTATCCGGGAAGGGATGCAGGTACAGATCAATATGACGGTTATTACCCCCGATTCCGCGATACTTGATAAGGTGGTCACCCTGGGAAAAGAACTTGGTGTACGTAATTATCAGGTCTTTATTCCGGTTCCTACCGGGAGATCAATACAGGAAAATTATCAGCGGTACGGAGCTTATGAGGAATTACTCAAACACATGCTCCGTACCTATACCAATAGCAATAGCGGAGTATCCCTGCGACCGACCTGCATCCCCCAGTTCCGCAGGGTTGCTGAGGAGATGGGAATTACTGATCCGAGGTGGGGGAGAGGATGCATCGCCGGGATCTTCTATTGCCGGATATACGCGAATGGGGATGTTACTCCATGCCCATATCTTCCCGTCATTGCCGGGAATATCAGGGAAACTCCTCTTTTAAATATCTGGGAAAATTCTGAAGTATTTGCTGCACTCCGGAATTATGATCGGCTTCTCGGAACCTGTGGGATCTGTCAGTATAAGTCAATATGTGGGGGATGCCGGGCCCGGGCATTCTCACGGTATGGTAACATGACACAATCGTGTGGCAGCCTGGTAGAACCTCATAACATCGATGGAGAAATTTGTGCTGAAGATCCACTCTGCCCGTACGTTCCTGAAGGTGAAACATGATTCCCAGGCATATCGATCAGAGAGATCTCCTCCTGCTACATGCTCTTCAGGAAGAATTTCCTTTGGTTCATAATCCCTGGGAAAATATTGGAAATCAGATTGGGATGTCAGGTGAAGAAGTGCTCAAGAGGATCACTATGATGGAGACGACAGGGACTCTTCGGGGAATCTCTCCAACCCTTGAATCAGCGAAGCGAGGGACGATAGTATCCACCCTGATAGCACTCAGAGTGCCTGAAGAGAGAATATCCGATATCGCTACCGTTATTAATGGGTATCGGGAAGTTTCTCATAACTTCAGAAGGGACCACGAGTTTAATCTCTGGTTTACTCTTGCAGCAGACTCAACCACCCGCCTCAACGAGATTACCTTGGCTATCCTCGCAGAGACCGGGGTTCATCCTGAAGATATGCTCGATCTGAAGACCAGAAAGCGGTTTAAGATTGATGTGAAATTCCCTCTGACCCAAAGACCTGATGGAGGGGAATGATGGATCAGACCGATCAGCGTCTTCTCGCGGAGCTGGAAAATGGTCTCCCCCTGGTCTCTCATCCATATACTGAAATTGGGAATCGCCTTGGTATTTCTGAGGATGAGGTGATTCAGCGGATCACCATCCTGAAGGAGAACCAGATTATCAGGAGATTGAGAGTCAGGATCAACCAGCGAAGTGTGGGGATCATCGCAAATGCGTTAGTTGCATGGAATATTTCTGAGAAAGAAGCGGATGCAGCAGGTAGCCTCCTCTCAGAATTTCCGGAAGTGACGCATTGTTACCAAAGAAGCCAGGTTCCAGGAAGATGGGAATATTCGATCTATACCGTACATCACGGATGGTCGCATGATCAGGTACTCAGGGAAATTTCCATGATTGCAGAGAAGACAGGATATGCAGAGTATGTTGTGTTGTTTAGTACAGATGAGTATAAACGGACTCCACATACCAGGGTCTATGATTTAGGGCCAGAATCATGAATCGGATAACTCAGTGTCTCCATGGAAAAGGTACCATCAGTATAATGATGACCGGTTCCCAAACGAAAGAAATAAGACCGGAATTCCTCGCGTACTCCTCCACCAGCATCAGACCGGTAATCTTCTGGAATCTGACCGGACGATGTAACCTCTTGTGTTCACACTGTTACAACTCTTCAGGCCCGGATCAGGATGCTGATGATGAACTTAACACGAGTGAAGCGATATCGTTCATTGATGATTGTGGAGCTCTCGGAGTCCCCGTGCTTCTGTTATCCGGGGGCGAACCGCTGATGAGACCGGATATCTGGGAACTGGCAGGTCATGCACATGTTCTCGGGATTAAGACTGCCCTAAGTTCAAATGGCACTCTCATTACTCCTGAAATAGCCCAAAAAATCCGTGATGCAGGTATTGGATATGTGGGAATCTCACTTGACGGGGCTACGGCTGCAACCCATGACAAGTTTAGAAATTCCCCTGGGGCATTTGATCGGGCAGTGCAGGCCTTTTCTTTTTGTAAAGATGCACGTATTAGATGCGGAGTCAGGGTAACCCTCACCCGGGATAATCTCCATGAACTCGGGTGTCTGATTGATCTGGCACTTCGGATTGGTGCATGCCGGTTCTGCGTATACTGGCTTGTCCCTTCAGGAAGAGGTGCAGACTCGTATGGGCAGCTTCAGTTATCAGAACAAGAGGTCTTCTCTGCCCTGGATCTTCTCCAGCAGTATGCAAAAAAGACAGATCCGTCGGTTATGGAATTTCTCACGGTAGATGGACCACAGGATGCCGTTCACCTGCTTCAGTGGATGGAGCAGGAAGGTTCAGAAGATCTTCCTGAAGCAATAAACCTGGTTTCTTCAATGAAAGGGGGGTGTAGTGCCGGTATCAGGGTTGCCAATATTACCCCGTCCGGAGATGTGTACCCCTGCCAGTTTGCCCAGATGCCAGAGTTTCATATTGGTTCAATCCGGGAAAAACGATTTTCAGAGATTTGGAACGACCCGG
>NZ_JAJRBM010000023.1 GCF_028679455.1 Methanospirillum sp.
ATCAACATCTACTATGGAAAAGCCAGTGACCTGGTAAAAGATGCCAGATCAGGCAATCTGAAACAATGTGACCGGAAATTTTCTCAGTCTTCCGGATGCCCTCTGAATTTTTACCTGACCGTCAGGGTAAATTCCATCCGGGATGCAGCGGTTATCTATCATGCACCGGTAGGATGTTCGGTTCCATCGCTGGGTTATCGTGAACTCTTCCAGCATCTTCCGACCAGTCTCGGAGTTCCTGAGTCATTTGATCTTCACTGGATCACCACCAGTCTGAACGAACGGGATGTGGTGTACGGTGGAACAGATAAGTTAAAGGCTGCAATTTACAAAGCACAGGAGAGATACCACCCAAAGGCGATCTTTATCCTGACTTCCTGTACCTCAGGAATTATCGGAGAAGATATTGAAGGGGTTGTTGCTGATATACAGCCGGAGATCAAAGCCACTCTGGTTCCGATTCATTGTGAAGGTACCAGATCACGGCTTGTCCAGACCGGGTATGATTCGTTCTGGCATGCGGTGCTGAAATATCTGGTTAAAAAACCCACGAAAAAACAGAAGGACCTGGTAAATGTTGCAAGTATGCTTTCATACACCTGGCAGGATCGGATTGAGATCCGGCGTCTTCTGGGCAGGATGGGTTTGAGGGTGAATTTCGTTCCTGAATTTGCAACGATTGATCAGTTTGAACAACTCTCCGAGGCTGCTGTAACCGCTCCGGTCTGCCCGACATACACGGATTATCTCTCGAGAGGACTCCATCAGGAGTTTGGCGTGCCATTCTTCCTGTATCCTTCACCCATGGGTTTTGCCAATACCGATGGATGGCTCAGGGAGATAGCAAAGTACACCGGAAAAGAGAAGGAAGCGGAGATCGTTATCGCCGAAGAACACGCGAAATGGGACTCAAAACTTGCTGCAATCAGGGAGGAGTTTCTCAGTATCAAGCCAGACGGACAAAAAGTGGAACTACTCGGAGCCCTTGGCCAGGGACGGCTGCTTGCCCAGATGCCGTACTTTGACGAACTCGGTGTCAAAAATTCTGCTGCAATGTGCCAGGATTACGACAACCTGATCCTTGAAGAACTCGAGCATATGCTTGAAACCACAGGAGATTTCAAGATTCTTGTAAATACGTTCCAGGCAGCAGAACAGGCTCATATCAACCGGACTCTCGATCCGGATATGACTCTGACCTGCCCGTTCCAGGGAAGTTCATACAAACGTCTCAAAGGGGTGACCCGTGTTCATTCGCTCAGAGGAGATCCGAATTTATGGGCACAGCAGAGTGCCTATGCAGGAGCTGTCGCGTATGGAAATTTCCTGCTTCAGGCATTTAAGAGCACATCCCTGCAGCGGACAATGAAAGAAAAGACAGGGGATTCATATAAACCATGGTTCTATGAACAGCCGAATCCCCAGTATTATCAGGATGTTCCGGAATAGATACTCATGACAGAAGCAGTTACATCATTAAAATCGATTGAAGAGATAAACCAGATTTATCCAGAGATAGCAGAAGCACCCAGGTGGACATGTGCCCTTGGGGGAGCATATATCACTACAACGGGGGTCTATGGAGCGGTTCCAATCCTCCATTCAGGATCAGGTTGTGGGATAGCCCAGTTGCTCGGGGTATATTATGCTGCAGGAGAAAATGCCGCCGGAAGTCAGGGTGGAACCAGTACCCCCTGTTCCTGTCTTATTGACAAGCATGTGATATTTGGCGGTGAAGAGAAACTGAGAAAACTCGTAGAATCATCTCTGGAACTGATGGAAGGAGATCTCTTTGTTGTAATATCAGGTTGTGTTCCGGCACTTATCGGTGATGATGTCCAGTCAGTCATCAAACCGTACAAAGAAAAGGCCGAGATTATTTACGTCAATACAGCAGGTTTCAAGGGGAATAGCTATGACGGATATGAAGAATTCCTGGGTGCGGTAATCGATCAGTTGCTGGTTCCTCTTCCGAGAAAGAGTAAAAAAGTCAACATACTGGGAATCATTCCCTTCCAGCACGTATTCTGGAAAGGGGATCTGAATATCGTCAAAGAGTTGCTGGCAAAGATCGGAGTTGATGCCAATATACTGTTTACCCAGTTTGATGGTGTCACTGAACTGAAAAAGATCCCGGAGGCAGAGTTAAACATAGTTCTCTCCACGTGGAACGGACGGCTGGCGGCAGATAAACTGAAGGAGAAGTTTGATCAGGATTTCATCTCGTTCCCCAGTGTGCCGATCGGGCCGAAACAGAGTGCCGAGTTCCTGCGAACAGTCGGGAAGCACCTGCATATTTCCCAGAAGAAGATCGAAAAGGTCATTGGGCAGGAGGAGAAACGGGCATATCGTTGGACAGAATATCTGACCGATTCGATCATCATCGGTCTTCCCCATCCGTATATTGCAACGGTAGGCGATTCCAATACGGTCATTGGGATTACCAAATATCTTGCAAATGAATGTGGTTATCTTCCTGAAGTCATCCAGATAACCGACAATCCTCCGGAAGATGTCAGG
>NZ_JAJRBM010000228.1 GCF_028679455.1 Methanospirillum sp.
CTGAACTGGATAAATTCAATCAGGAGACGACCGAGACGCTTTGGAAGCGGTATCTTGCGATAAGGACCGAATTGATACCGGTAGTTGGAGAAGAACTCTTTGATGCCCAGGCGATCATTACCCCGAGCTGCGGACTCCGTCTTGCTGACGTTTCTGGTGCGATCCGAATTATGGAGACTGTGGCTGAACTATCAGGTCGTGCCAGGAGTCTTTCATCCTGATATTTTTTCAGGCCTGTTTTCGTAGGGTGATAGATATAATCCGATAGATATCGCTCTATGGTATCGGGCCGGAAATCCTTTCTGATTCAGACCCTGATATATCTTTACGTTATGAATAAGCGTCTCCTCCTCTCTTTGGTTCTTCTGTTTCTCCTCGTAATCATCCCTGCCATGAGTCTGGCGGCTATGGATCCACTCCTGTTGGGAGAAGATGAGTACAGTCATGGCGAATATCAGCGTGCAATCAGATGGTATGATGAGGTCCTTTCTGCCTATCCTGATAATGAGACTGCGATGATCGGAAGACTCAGATCACTTGCTGCTCTTTCCCGCTGGGATGAGGTACAGAATGGGATAAGCAGGTATGGTATCAGTCCTGCTGAAAATAATGAAATAGCAACCCTGCAGGCTGAAGCTGCAGTAAAGGCCGGAAACCCAGAAAAGGCCCTGGAAATACTGGATAACTCTTCTGACCTGAACCGTACCGATGAGATTCGTATCCGCTCGTCTGCCCTGATCGCCCTGGACCGGAGTTCTGAAGCTGCCACGCTCATCAGGGATGCAGAAGAGGGGGGGCCGCTTGATCCTGGATTATCATTGCTTATGGGAACGATCCTGATTGGTGAAGGAAATATCACTGCATCGCTTCCGTATCTGGAGGAGGCATATCTTGGCCTGCCTCAAGATTCTGAAGCTTCTGTGTATCTTGGTGAGGCAGCAGCCTCGCTGGGTAAGTACGAAGAAGCACTTGATTTTATCAGTTCTGCAACTTCTCTGAACCAGAGTGATCCAGGTATCTGGGTTACCCGGGCATACCTGGAGAGCAGGCTCGGCCGGTATGATGAAGCAATCAGGGCACTTGACCACCCGCTCTCGATAACGCCCGATGACCCGCAGTTACTCAACGCGAAAGCGTATGCTCTGTATCTGAGTGGCCGCGGGAATGAGGGACTCAGTCTTGCAGAAGAAGTGTTAAGACAATATCCGGGAAATGCCGGTGCGCTTGATACTCTGGGGTGTATCCTGCTCTCGGAAGGAAAAATCGAAGAAGCCACCGGTTATCTTGAGCAGGCATCAGAGTATTTCCCCCGTGATTCTGAAGTGCTCTCCCATCTTGCCGAAGCGTATCATGCACAGGGACGTGACAATGAGGCTGATGATCTTTATCAGCGTTCCCTCATGATTGATGGTTCATCAGGACGGGCATGGCGGGGGTTCAGCGATGTACTGCTGACGCTCAAAAGATATCCTGAAGCGGCTTCTGCGATTGCTGAGGCCTTCAAATATTATCCTGGGGATTCCGAACTCATTGCCTGGGAACGGCAGGCAGATCAGGTGCTGGTAGACTGGTATCTCAAAGAAGAAGCAGCAAAGAACAGCACCGCAGGTCACGAGTAATACATGAACTGATTCAACTGGCGATCTTCGGGTCAGGCATCCCTTCCCTGAAGTCATAGATCTCCGGGATGAGTGTCTGCAGATTGAGGATGATGGCCTGAGCCGGTGTCGGCTGGATGTTCATCTGCTTCTGGAATGCAGTCTGACTCTGCCAGGTTCCGGCATTGACCGCGAGCACTCCGCGATACCGGGTGATTCCGGTGATGTGAACATGCCCGCAGTGAATGACCTCGGGAATCGGATCGATGATCAGGCGATCCACGGTGTCAGCAGCGATCGGGGTTCTCTTCCCATAACAGGGAGCCAGGTGGCGGCGTTTGAGCATCTCAGGGATCACCTCATGCGCCTTCTCATAACTTGCACCAGGGATCACCCCTATGAGATCGTCAAATGATCTCCCATGGTACATCAGCACCCTGACCCCCTGTAGGTTGACGAGTGCAGGGTTCTCAACCCAGACACAGTTTGAAGGAAAGGATCCGATAAATTTCTCCGGAATCACGGGCTGTGGCTCAGCTCCCCGGACCACGTCGTGGTTTCCGGGTGCAAGCACGATCTGCAGATGGGAGGGGAGTTCGGAGAGCATCTTTCCGAGTGCGTCGTACTGGCCATAGATATTTGGTATGGTCAGCTCCTTATCCTGGCCCGGGTAGATACCGATCCCATCCACGAGGTCACCGGCTACCAGCAGGTATGAGATGTCACTCTCATTGAGCCAGTCAGCAAACCGACCCCAGGCGTCCTCAAGAAAGGTATCTGATCCAACATGAATGTCTGATATAAGGGCTGCAAAGCCCGGTTTTTCACTCATGTACGGGGAGTAACTGAATGGAATATCGGGCCTGAAGATCTGATCTGCAAACATGAGTGTCCCTTCAGGGGAGAGGGTGCCTCTGACTCCTATCACCTCATCAGGAACGAGCTTTTCAGCCTCCTCAAAATCATCACGGTCTTTATTGAAGAGGATACTGATGAACCCTGTTGTATCCTCAATCTCAACCAGGCGGTGGCCTTTACCGGTGCTTCTGGCTTCAACCACCATCCCGGTGATCGCAAACTCTTCTGTTTTGTATCGTGGATTCTTCTTCACTGCTTCAATGGGAATGGCACTGCATCGCCCCCTGACCATCCCGGAGAGCCTGGTGTACCGGTCATGGAAGTACGTGACATAATCTTCTACCTTTCCTGCCGGCCTGCAGGTACCTTTCCTTCCGATGATAACTTCCAGGGAGGGGTCTCCCAAAAAACGGATCCCGTCTCTGACCGGTGTTGTGCCTGGCAGGTGGCGGCCTGATACCACGAGGCAGTCACGGGGAAGTGAAGCGATGATCCGTTCGATAAGACTGTCATCATTCTGCTCCCTGATGTACCTGACTACATCAGGATGTACCTGAAGCCGGTTATCCAGAAACCGCTCAACAATTGCAGATGCGTTAATATGCCTCTCCCCCGGGGGATAAGAGGGATCTGATTTTCATGAAGCTGCAGGGACGAACAGGCATACTCACGTAACTCAGATATGGGATGTGAGAAGAGTCAAGATTTTCGACCGGTACCCTGTAGATGAGTATGAGTACATCAGGCAGTACTGATCTCTCAGGGAGTGGCAGGGTAGTTCAGTATTAATATTTCTCAGAGGGAACCTAGATACTTACACCATGGCAGCCAAGTCTGAAAAAAAGCCAATAAAAACTAAAATATCAGAGTTCTGGAAGAGTGAAGAGCAGATTCCCTCTGCAGTTCGTGAAATCGCTTCAGTTCTGGTAACGGTAGGAATCATTGTTGCCATCCTGTTCCTTGTCTGTGGCACCTGGCCCGCGATTGTCACCATCGAGTCTGAGAGTATGGTTCCTCATATGAATGTCGGCGATCTGGTTCTGGTCGTTGCCGGTGACCGACTCGGTCCTCTTCAGAGCATGGTGGAAGGGGAGGCTTCTGGATATCAGAAGTTCAGCATGCCTGGTGATGTGATCATCTATCATCCGAACGGAGATACGGTGCTTCATCCGATCATCCATCGCGCTCTCTATTGGGTTGAAGCAGGCCCCACGAATATTACATACCGGGAGATGAACAAAGAGACCCACCAGATAGAGACAAAACAGTATATCGCTCCTCATGCCGGATACATCACCAAAGGTGACAACAACCCGGTCATCGATCAGACCGGATTCGGCGATAATTACCGGGGAACCGGTTCACCGATTCAACCCGTTAAGAAGGAGTGGATTGTTGGAAAATCAGTGTATGCAGTTCCACTGGTAGGATATCTGCCCCTGAATATCGGACCGGTCATTGTTATTGTTATCATTCTGATGATCATTCAGGAACTGTATACAAGACGAAAATCAAAATCTGAACCTGTAAAAAAGAAGTAACCGGATGAAAATGAACCTTCAGACACTCCTTTCAGACACGCTTGCGGGTCATCGGCTCACTCCAGAAGAAGGAGCGTTCCTTCTTGGAGTTACCGGACGGGATCTCTACCACCTCTTTGCTGCCGCAGATGAGATGCGGGAGACGAAAGTAGGCAATGCGGTAACCTTTGTGCGGAACCAGAATGTGCATATCACCAATATCTGTAAGAACCTCTGTGGGTTCTGCGGGTTTGGGAGAAGCAAACACGATCCTGATGCATATCTCTTCGGTAAAGACGAGGTGCAGGCACAGGTCAGGGAGGCAAAGGCACGGGGAGTAACCGAGATCTGTTTCCTCTCAGGTGTTCATCCCGATTTTCGGCTGAATAATTATCTTTCATTTCTTGAATGGGCACACGAGATCTTCCCCCAGGTCCATATTCATGCGTACTCGCCTGATGAGGTGGACTGGATTGCCAGAAAAGATGGCATGAAACCGGCAGAGGTCATTCAGGCACTGATGAGTGGGGGCCTTGGAAGTATGCAGGGAACTGCTGCCGAAGTACTGGTGGATGAAGTCAGGGATGTGATATGCCCGTCGAAAGTCAGGACCGGCAGGTGGGAGGAGATCATCAGGGAGGCACACCGGCTTGGGCTCACCAGTTCTGCAACCATCATGTATGGATCAACCGAGACTCCACAACAGCGGGCTGCTCACCTTGATCTGATCCGTCGAATCCAGGATGATACCAGAGGGTTCTCGGAGATGGTTCTGCTCTCTTATATCCATAGCAAAACACCGCTTCATCAGAAGGGAACGATCAGGTTTGGTCCCACCGGCAGGGATGATCTGGTGACAACTGCCGTCTGTAGATTGTATCTGGATAATATCGACCATATCCAGGTATCATGGCCGAAGATCGGAGTAAAGATGAGTCAGATGGGACTCCTTGCAGGAGCAGATGACCTGTCAGGAACGATGTATATCGATGATGTTACAAATGATGCAGGAGCAGAGGTCTCTGATATTTTCTCTCCTGAAGAGATGGAGTATATCTGTACAGATATCGGGCGTGAATTAAAAGAGCGATCCACGCTCTATAAGATTCTCAAATAACAGTTATCCTCTTTTTACCTGCCTGACATCGGCACCGGTCAGGTTAGCGCCACGAAAATCTGCCCGGGTGGTTTTGATATTGGTTAGTCGTGCACCGGTCAGGTTTGCATTGAGAAGGATGGCTTCACTCAGATCAGTGTTACTCAGATTTGCCTTTACCAGGCTTGCACCGGCAAGATTCGCTTTGCGCAAAATCGAGAACTCAAAATCAGCCTCGTCGAGTCGTGCTCCGTTCAGGTTGATCCCTTCAAGGTTGAGGCCGTTCAGATTGGCACCCCTGAGGTCAGGTCTTTTTCGGGGGTTCAGTTCCTTCCACTTGTTCCACTGTTCAACCCCTTCCTTGATACATTTCACCTGTTCTTCGTCTGCCATCTGTACCTTCTTGTAGGTATAATTCGGGCTGGTTGGGTAAAGCAGTTTTGTCAGGAATCTGATTGTTACTAATTTTAACCTCATTGAATTGATTTTGTACTGCTGCATGAGATGAACCATAAAGTATATCCATCGCGTATCCTGATCCTCTGAGACATGTCACGGTTTTTCATAACATTCGCGCTGGTGACCGCTATGCTACTGGCTGGTCTCCCGGCACTGGTATCTGCCGCTGATATCTTTCTTGAACCTATGCCTGATACCCTGAAAGTAGCAACTCAGGGAGCTTCACAGGATGACAAATTCTTCTCGACCGTAGCACCAATCATGAAGTCTTTTTCAAATGGGACTGTTCCGATCGGGAGTCAGCGGATGAAGGTGTATAGTGCCTATATGTCGATACGGGACCTGCCTGTTAGCGCAGACCGGTATGATGAAGCAAAGGCAAATCTTGCGGTCCTCTATTATTCAGTAAAGGCAGGAGAGGCCTATGAAGCGTTCCAAGATGAGAAGCGGTCTGTTGCAGCAATGACTGATGGCAGTGAGTATTATGAGCTTGCCCAGATCTATTACACCACCGTCTCGAACTGGTGGGCCCTTATTGCAGATCAATATCCAAAAGTTACCCTGTATAAAATCCCTTATCAGTCTGATCCATTTCCTGACGAGGATGTAGGTATCGGAACTGTCCTTGAAGGATTAAAGTACCCGGTGCTCATGACCCAGCGGGAGCCAGACTCTTTAAAGCCTTATCAGGATGAAGAGGTCCAGACTACTATCTCCCGGTGGATTGAGGATAATATTGATGCCATTCCGGTGAATGAGAGTGAGCGTAACGGGAGATCTAAAGGGTATTATTTCCTCATGGGTGATGAGGTATTACATGCAAAATCCACGTATATTGCGTTGTCAGCCAAGAATGTCAAGCCAGAATTTTATGACACCGCCAGTTATATCGGTGCATTCCTGTACTTCATCTCACAGTCCAGGGAGTATTATAATGATTATCTGACAGACCGTACCAATATTATATCAGTATCTGATGGGGGACCGGCTCATGATAAATCCAAAAGATATTATGATGAGGCCCAGGTAGCCCTGAATTTATTCAGAGATAACGTACCTGGTGTAAACAATACTACCGTACTTCCAAAATTCCCTGAACTGGATGAGTTACCGTTAGGCCCGCAGCTCGACTCTGAAGGAACACTTCATGATTACTGGGGCGGAACGTACTGGTAATAACAGGTTTTGGAGCTCCATTTTCTTTTTTTATTGGCATCTCCCTGTATCGAATCACGATACCAGTATGCCTATACCATTCGCGATCTAACTCTTTCTACTCTATAATGAAGATCCTGATCGCTGTTCCCCCTACCGGGTACCATGACAAAGAATTATCCTTGGTGATCTCGGTATTTGACCATAACAAGGCTGAATATGAGTTTGCGTCAACGCAGGCAGGTTATGCCAAAGGAACGCTGGGGGGAAGGGTCTATGCTCCGCTGAGTTTTGAGGATGTGATTCTGCACAAGGAGTCAGAATTTGATGCCATGGCAATCCTTGGTGGTCATGGAGGTCAGTCACATTTCTGGAACAGTAAAGACCTTCTTGAACTGGTTAAGATCTTCAGGATCCATCGCAAGGTGCTTGGTGCAATCAGTACTTCTCCTGTTGTACTTGCCAGGGCAGGTATTCTGAAAAAACGACCTGCAACTGTTATCAACGGTCCGCCAATCAGGGAAATGATGAAGGCAGATGTGAAGTTCGAAGACAAACCGGTGGTTTTTCTGGATCGGATTGTCACAGCCAGAAACCCCGATGATGGGAAGCGATTTGCAGAACTGATCATCGAGTATATTCTGGGAAATCCTGAGTTTAACGGGCCGCAGGTAGTACCGGCTCCGAACAAACTCGGGTTTGATATCTGATACCTGAATATCAGGTTGATGCTGCCAGTTTTCCTGCCCGTTCAAAACAACGCTCTGCATCCCGGTCCTGCCCGTTCTTCTGGAGCGCCTTTCCTTTGGCATACCAGGCAACCGATGAATCAGGTTTCTTCTCGATGATCTGATCAAAGTACTGGATTGCACTTTTATATTCGCCGACTTCAATGAGCAGATTTCCAAGTTTATACATGGCATCGGTGTGGGATGGATCGCTCCTGATCGCTTCCAGATAACATCTGACTGCTTCTTCGAGGTTCTCACCACGCTCAAGCAGCATACCCATCTCATAATAGGCATGGGCATTCTGGGGATCGATCTCTACAACTCTTAAAAAACACGCCGTTGCATTCCGGTATGCACCCATCTTCCGGTACGCAACCCCTTTTGAGAACCAGGCATTGATATGATTTGGTATGATCTTGAGTGTCTGATCCAGATGCTGAATTGCTTCCTGATATCTTCCCTCTTTGAATAATGCCTGGTTTCCCATTACAAAATAGACATCGGCAATATTCTTGCGGTATTTGGCTCTTCCCGGATCCCGCTCCATCGCGGTCTCATATGCTTCGATTGCCTTTTCGTACTGATGCAGGATCTTATATGAATTTCCTGTCAGCAGCCATGCAGGAGCAAAATCGGGCCTTTCTTTTAAGCATCGCTGAAAATAAGAGATTGCATGCTGGTATGCCCCGACCTTCATCAGTGAACGGCCCATCCCGTACAGGATATCAGGGTCGCGGGGTCTAACCCGTATCGCCAGTTCATAACTCTCAATAGATTCATGGTATTTTCTGAGATCAAAGAGGTACCGGCCCTTCAAATCCCAAGGGTATGCATATTCAGGGTCAAGTTTTTTGGTCTTCTCGAAGAATTCGATTGCTTCATCACGCTTGCCAAGGGTCCAAAGTGCCATCCCTTTTTCGTGGTATGCCTGACTATAATCCGGCTGGAGCGTCAGGACCCGGTTGCAGATTTCAATGGCTTCAAGGCATTTCAACGCATCCTGGTTTTTCCTGGCCAGACCACGGAGTGCTGCTGCTTTGTTGATGAATGTCTCAAGGGACTCAGGTTCTATCTCGAGTGCACGGGTGAAGCATTCTTCTGCCCGATCGTACCGTTCGAGTGCAGAAAACGCCTTACCCATACCGTTCCAGCACCTGATGTTTCCCCGGTTGAGTTCAAGGCCACGGTTAAAGGTTTGAATTGCAGCCTCGTACTTCTCTTTTGCAAGCTGATTCTCACCTTTCTGACAGTAACTATCTGCCGTGGTGGCATCCGATCCTCCCAGCCAGCCTATGATTCCCATGATGAGTTGTATCGATCCCGATCCTGCACTGTTAAATTATTCTACTGGTAGAAAAAGCTATATCCGGGTGGTCTAAGGGATGAATCAGAAAAATTCTCCCTGAATCCGGATTACATCAGTGCTATCTGTTGCCTGAGCATAAGCATCAAGTGGCTCCTGATTCAGCTCGATAAACCTGATCCCCCACGATACTTTTCCGAGGATCTCGCGTGCCTGCTCTTCCTCACCCAGGATACAGAGACCTGCTGCCATCGCTTCAAGTGAGGTTAGTTTGAATGGTTTGCCAAAGTTCACCGGGTTTGCGGCGAGGAGGAAGGGCAGGGCACGTCTGAACCTCCAGTTCCGCACGATACTGGTATCCAGGACTGCCCAGGAGCAGTCAAGAGCGGTGATACTCCTGGTCCGCTCCCGGTCAGCTGGAGATAATGCCTGTTCTGCTGTTGGGTCCAGTATGAGACTGTTGCGGGGGACATACGACAGGCGTGAAAAAATCTTAACCTTTTTTGCCCGCTCCAGCTTTTTCATCGTGCATTTCTTCGGATCACAGGTGTTATCACGGTATGCAAGGAGCGGAATCATCTATCATGACTGCACGTGAAATGAGATAATAATGTATCTCCTCTTCTGCCCCTGTATCAGTGATCCGGGTCTTCGTGCATCTGGAATAACCCATGATCGCGATATCCGGGCATTTGATCGTGCTCTTTCCCGGTGCAGATCTTTTGGTATCGGGGTCAGGTATCTTCCCTGCCCTGAGTCCCTGTATCTTGGGAAGAACCGGGAACCGGCAACGTTTTCTGAGCGGCTTGACACTCCTGATTTCAGGCTTCTGTTAGAACACGGTGAGGATGATATCAGAGCCATGATAGCAACCCAAGGCCCTCCGCTGGCGATTGTGGGTGTCGACTCATCACCGACCTGTGGGGTTAACCGGAACTGGAGATCACCTGCCGGCCGGGAACCCGGGAGGGGTGCATTTCTGAGCAGGTTTGCTGATATCCCAGCCTTTGATGTCTATACGGTAGCGGCATACCGGGTGTATCTTGCAGGGCCGCTCTTCTCAGATGCAGAGCGGATCTGGAATATCAGGATCGCTGAATTTCTTCGCTCATATGCCTATGAGGTCTATCTGCCACAGGAGGTCGGGGACTCCACGGCGATGCGGGGATTGGATGCTCATCTGGAAATTTTTTCACAGAATCATACCGCTCTTGATTCATCTGATCTGGTAGTGGCAGTGCTCGATGGCGCTGATGCAGACTCGGGTACTGCCTGGGAGATGGGGTATGCGTACGCGAGGGGTATTCCGGTGTATGCGATCAGGACAGACTTCAGGATGGCAGGTGCTACTGAACTGGTAAATCTTATGCTTGAGCAGTCTGCGGTGATTACCCGGAGCCTTCAGGAGCTGCATGATGCACTCCCCTGTCCGGTTCCGGTGCCGTTACCTGCCGATGAGAAGCAGCAGCAGCGCTGAGGTCCCTGACATAAGTCCTACCCGGGTCCGGGATATCTGACCCCCGTGCTTGTTGATGAGCAGGAACAAGGTGCCTAAGGCGAACAGGTACTCTGATGGTGTGGTCAGTTCCCGCATTAATCCCCATCCAAAGTAGTTCTCCTGTTGGTAAACCGGGAATTGACCGAGGAACGGGTAAAGCCAGTTTACCGGCATATTCCACATCTCATCAAGTAGTTGATGGATTAGTACTCCGACGCAGAGGACGGCCGGGAGTAGCATGCTCCGAATCAGAGCGGCTGCAATGAGCATGATGACGATGAGGCCGATCAGAGAGTGGGCAACGAGCCTGCCATCTCCAATCGAAGGAAAGATGAGGAACCCAAGTGGTTTATCAATCAGATCCGGCAGGATGGATCCCAGCATGCACACTGGGAGGATATATTGTGATTGAAACCGCTCCTGCAGAATCAGTCCTGCTCCCGTGCCAAAGAAGAGGTGACAGGCGATCAGCATGATCTGGTATCAGAACTCCGACGCCTGATCTCTTCTCCAATACTGCGGGAACTGGTGAAAGGTGTTCCTGTATACTCACTGATCCTGACTATATCTGTCTTCAGCCCACGTTCGGTTAGTGCTTCACGGATCCGGTTCTCCTGAAAGTGCTGATTGAAACCAAGGGTGATAACGTCAGGTCTGATCTCTTCTATCGGCCTGAACATATCATGCTGATCACCGAGGACTGCTTTGAAGACCCCCTTTAACGCACCAACCATGATCACCCGCTGCTCCTCAGGGATGACCGGCCGGGGTTTGTGTTTTACGTTCTCATCCCTGGCAACAATGACCCAGAGTTCACTGCCGAGTCGTGCAGATTCGTTCAGGTACCAGAGGTGACCGGGGTGAAGGATATCAAAGGTCCCGGTTGCAACCACCCGCCTGATCAGGTTCTGATCACTCATCAGGAATCACCTCGAGGTCGATGCGGGTTCCATCGGCGCTGAAACATCGCCAGTCTTCCTGACCATAGGGAAAACCTACGATGATATGACAGGACCCAGTCCTGGAGAAAAAGGAGATATCTGCTTCTGATGGCCGGATTGCCCCGCTTGGGTGACTGTGTGCGCTACCGATGTACCCCATGTTGAGGGGGATCATCTCAAAAAGGACAGAAGCACTTGTTGATCCACCGATGGTGCCGGGAATGATATCCACATCACGGATCACCCCGTCCTCGGTAGACAGGAGTGCCGCAAACTCCCGGGGATGTGACTCCTGCCCCATCGTAAGCAGCAATGAAAGGGTATCTGATGAGATTCCTCTGATCTTCATGAATTATTCGCGTACCTGCAGGAAGGATGGTTGGTGTTCATCTGTCATTGATTGATCCCTGTCATCTGGTTAGAACGGGCCGTCCTGTTCAAAACTCCGGTCAAAGCGGATCGCAAGTTCTGCCTTGTACAGTTCCCTGCCGAGATACCCGGCATGGTCAAGCAGGGATACCATATCGTCTTTGAGCAGTGTATAAAGAACATCCTGCCATCGTCTTCCTCTGACTGCAGTCCCATTCCTGACCGCGACGATCCATCCGTCTTCGATCCCGATCCTGAAATTCCCGCGCGGGTCATACCGGATCTCGTCAGGCATCTGGTCAGCCTCGATCACCGAGGTATATTCGAGCGGTGGTTCACGTCTTCGTCGTTTTTCCTTAATAGAGAAGAGATCTATGCCAAGGTCTTTTGGATATGGCCTCTGCCCGGTGAGGAGCATCATCTCGGTTGCCCTCCTCATCTCCCTGACCGCACCCCGGGTCTTGTCACTGTGTTCGCTGCAGAAGATGATCGAGGCATGAAGTTCGTGTGCCATCGCAGCTAGCAGTGCATTGACCCCTATTGAGTCGGCATCGATCAGTTCGGTGACATTTCCCGCCCCGAAAAAGAGAGGGCATCCAAAATCTGAAAACCCGGCTAACGATCCTACAAGCCCTGACCCTGCAGGCTGCAGGAGGGGATCTGCGATCATCCGGGATACTCCTGCCTTCGTTGCTGCTGTAATCGCCTCGCCTAGCGAATTATCATGGGGAACGATAACTGCTGCGGCACCCGCCTGTGCGACATCCTTTCCTGCTTCCCTGATATTTCCGGTATGAAGCGAGAGGATCAGGTCTGCCCTGGGAAGTGATGCCCTGATGAGGTCAGGGTTCTGGGTATCAGCAGCGAGAGGGCCCGGGAGATCAGCGACTTCTGCAAAGACCCTTCTGACATCATCAGGAGTGGCATCAAATCCGAATCCGAGATCCACGATGTCAGCACCGTATGAGAAGTACCGGATAACCCGCTCTCTAATATCAGGTTCATGGTGAGCGTCCATGATCTCTGCAAGGACCTTCATCCGCGATCCGCCACCGATCTTCACTCCCCTGATGGTGAACTCGCACGCTGCCTCATCTTCGAGTCGCTTTACCTGCCCGATTGCTTCCTTCTTCCTGATGGAGGAGAGAAGATCGTCAGCAGGAATGTCCCGGGAGAGTTCGATCGTATCCAGAATGTCAAGGATCATCCTGAGATCAGCGGCATGCCTGGGGCCGCGGTATATAGGTACACCGGTCTCCTCCTCGACCTGGTGAAACGAGGCAGTACACATTCCTGAGGTGATCACAAGGTCATATGATTCTTCTGTAATCAGGCTTTTGAGCTGGTACGGCGTGAGAAATGAGGCAAGTTCCCCGGTCACCGTTACAGTGGCGTCAAATCCAGTAGCTGCTTTCCTGACAGCCTCTTCGGTGATCCTGCCGGTAGGGAGGAGTATCCGCATCATCCTTTCTTAATTACTGCAGGAGATAACCTATAGTAGTAGTGATGTTATCTGCTGATCTTCATGTCCATACCTCGTGTTCAGGGGATGGCGAGAGCAAGGTTGAGGATGTCATCGCGTCGGCACGTGCTGCAGGCCTTGATGCCATCGCACTGACTGACCATGACACAACGGAAGGTTGCAGAATAGCTGCCGGGATATCCAGTGATATTCTGATCATCTCGGGCGTGGAAGTGAGCACCAGACAGGGCCATGTGCTTGCACTCGGAGTTTGTGGGCCGGTTCCGAAAGGTCTGGATGTACTTGAGACGATCAACCTGATCCATTCCATGGGCGGAGTTGCCATCCTGCCTCATCCATTTCACCGGTACCGGCACGGTGTCGCGTTAAAGGTGAAAGAGGCCCTGGAGGCAGCAGATGCCATCGAGGTTTTTAACAGCAGGTATATTCTGGGAGGAGCCAACCGGAAGGCATACCGGTATGCACGCCGACTTGGCAAACCGATGGTTGCCGGGAGTGATGCCCATAACTGCCGGTACATCGGGTACGGCAGAACCCTTATTGATGCTGAACGAAGTGTGGCAGGGATTCTTGAAGCCATCCGTACCGGAAAAACCAGACCCAGCGGCAAGCGGACGCCGGTCAGAACCTATACCAAACAGTCACTCCGGAACTCATGGCGGAAACTGAAGGGCAGAATAACCAGGTAAGGGTTGCCTTTCGGATCGGCTATCTTGGCAGTTCCTTCTACGGCTCCCAGTTCCAGCCGCATCATCGGACGGTTGAGGGCGAGATCAGGCAGGCCTGCATCAGGGCAGGATTGTTTACCGATACCAGGGAAGGAAGGCTTGCATTCTCGGGCAGGACCGATCGTGGTGTCCATGCCCGTGATCAGATCATCGCATTCTCTACTCCGTACCCGGACCGGGCGAGACGTGCACTTCCCGGCCAACTCCCTCCTGACATCTGGGTAGAAGCCTTCTGCGAGGTTCCCGAATGTTACTCACCCCGGCGTGATGTGATTACCCGGACATACCGGTTTTATTATGCAGATAAACCCGGAGATCTGGAACTTATGCGTAGTGCTGCAGCATTGTGTCTGGGTAGGCATGATTACTCCTGCTTTGCACGAATGGAACCTGGAAAAGATCCCATGCGGAGTATTACGACGCTAAACGTACATGAGGAGTCTGACTGTTACTGGCTTGAGGTATCAGCTCAGAGTTTTCTCTGGCATATGGTACGGAGTATGGCTGCCGCACTTTCACGTGTCTCAACCGGTCAGACTTCACTCCAGGAACTTGAAGTTATGCTCACCGGCAGATGCAACAATAAAATGAGACCTGCTCCCCCTGACGGACTCATCCTCTGGGAGATCACTGATGAACTCCCCTGGCGACGGGTTCCCCCGTTGAATCGTACCTTCAGGCTCCATGCAGATGCAGCAGCAGAGCACCGGCTGATGGCCAGGGTCCATCAGTTGTTATCCCCTGGTCTGGATTTCGGGTCTGTGTAAATATTAATGCCTTTCATCACAACACGGTTGAATCAGGAAAAAAAGATTGGTGTCTAGTGCGGTGAAACACAGCGTATTTAAAGGTCCCGCTCGATCTTCTTGATCATCGTCTTGATGTCAAGCCAGATGATCAGTTCACTCTTATCCCGGTCAGCGGTTCTGGTCTTCTTTCTGATGATCCCAAGGATGTCCCGATCGTTGTTCTGGGAAGTGTTTGAGTCCTTATCGATATCATCATCCGCATACGTGGTTACTGCAAGCACATCATCCACAAGCACTCCGATCATCTTCTCAGAGACGCTCTGGTCCAGGACAATGATCCGGGATTTCTTCTTGCCTCCTGCCTCCTGGGTGATGTTCATCATCTCCTTCAGATCGATGATAGTAGTGATCACACCCCTCAGATCAATAATGCCTTTGATAAATGACGGGGTATTTGGAAGCGGAGTAATATCAGTATAGTTGATAACCTCCCGCGTGTCAAAAAGGTCGATGGCAAAGAGCTCATTACCCAGAATAAATTCAACAACCTGCAGGCTGCCTGCGGTTTTTGTTCTGGTCAGAATCCGCTTTTTCACCTGGGATTCGATGACATTCTCCTGTTGAACTTCTTCAGAATCATTATCTACCAGAAATGTACCCATATTGTTCCCTCCATCGACATACCGGGCTGGTGGCATCCGGATACCCTATCCTGCCCATCTCTGCTAATCGTATCAGGGTGTTGAATGATGAATCTTTCGTTTATATATACGATCCTGGTCTCGGTTTCGATCTGATTGCGGACACTTTTTGTCACCGTGGCAGAGATCATCAGGTAAAACAAGAGCGGGCGTGATGTTATCCGGCATGGAAACGAATATTGAGGAAAGATGACTCCCCATTCACCTGAAACTGTCCTCAAACGCTGGTTTGGATACCCGTCATTCAGACCACAGCAGGGTGAGATCATCAGGGAAGTGATCAATGGACACGATGTCCTTGCGGTCATTGCCACCGGAGGAGGAAAATCGGTATGCTACCAGATTCCTGCTCTGATACGGGAAGGGCTCTGTATTGTGGTCTCGCCACTCATTGCCCTCATGAAGGATCAGGTCGATGGTCTGCGGGAGATAGGGATTCCTGCAGCCTTCATGAACAGCACCCAGGATGGCCGTCAGAAGCGGGAAGTTGAGGATGCTATCCGGTCAGGATCCCTCCGTATTCTGTATGTCTCTCCTGAACGGCTTATTCAGCCATCATTTCTGAAATTTCTCGGAGAAGTTCACCCGAGCCTTGTGGCCGTTGACGAAGCACATTGCATCTCCCAGTGGGGTCATGAGTTCAGGCCTGAATACCGCCGTCTTGCCGTGATCAAGGAGACTTTTCCAGATGTTCCGGTCATCGCGCTCACGGCTACCGCAACACCCTCGGTCAGAACCGACATCATCAATGAGCTGAAACTCTCGGATCCTGCCATCTTTGTCGGGAGTTTTAACCGGGCAAATATCTCTTATTTCATCGAGAAGAAGGAATCACCTGATACGCAGGTGGTAGCGTTCCTTCGGAACCATCCCCGGGAATCAGGAATCATCTACTGTTTTTCCAAGCGGCAGGTGGAAGACCTTACTGCCATCCTGCGCAAGAACGGGTTCTCTGCCTCTGCTTACCATGCAGATATTCCACCAGCTGAACGGCATGCAGTTCAGGACCGGTTCCTGCGCGATGAGACCCGTATCATCGTGGCAACGATTGCGTTCGGGATGGGTATCAACAAACCTGATGTCAGGTTTGTTATCCACTATGATCTCCCCAAGAATCTTGAACATTATTATCAGGAGACCGGACGGGCAGGGAGGGACGGGGATCCTGCCGAGTGCCTTCTTCTGTACAGCAGGGCTGATTACCGGAAGATCTCGTACCTGATCGAGAAGATGGGTGACGGGGTTGA
The DNA here is from genome assembly GCF_028679455.1 of Methanospirillum sp. Taxonomy (GTDB): domain Archaea; phylum Halobacteriota; class Methanomicrobia; order Methanomicrobiales; family Methanospirillaceae; genus Methanospirillum. The sequence continues at coordinate 16,437 of NZ_JAJRBM010000228.1, forward strand.
GAAGCAGGTTGCTATCAAGAAACTCAATGATATGATCGGATATTGTGAGACCCGTGCCTGCCGACGTGCGGTCATTCTCACATATTTTGGCGAGGGATACCACGAGCCGAACTGCGGAGGTTGTGACAATTGTGCCTCTGGTCGAAAGACCATGGACGGACGGGAGGTCCTGCAGAAGATCGCAACCTGTGTCGAGGAGCTTGCCGGGAACTACGGGAGTTCGTATCTTGCAGACATCATATCCGGGTCTGTGGATGAGAAGGTCAGAAGTAACGGCCATGATGGTCTTCCCTGTTTTGGTATCGGAAAGAAACACCGGAAACGTCAGTGGCTCTTCTGGATCCGTGAACTGATCTCCTGTGGATACCTCACCTCGTTCGGTACCCGGTACCCGGTTGTGAGGTCCAATGATCGGACCCTCGAAGCACTGGCAGGAACCATCCCGGTGATGATAGGTGAGCCGGACTTCCAGGCGGTGTTGACGCCGGGAGTCGTCAGTGAAGAGATCCCGGTATATAGTGCAAATCTGTTTGAGATCCTGCGTGATATCAGGAAGACCATTGCTGACGAGGAGGATGTGCCACCGTTTCAGATCTTTCCAAACAGGACTCTTAAAGAGATGGCAACCCGGCTTCCCAGGACACGGGAGGAACTGCTTACTGTATACGGGGTTGGAGAACACAAGGTCTCCCGGTATGGCAGACAGTTCCTGGAAGCGATCTGTGCATATGCAGATCATCGCCAGACTATCGTAATGAAGGCACACAAGGCCCGATTATGACCGGTTCATGCACAGCCTGCGGGAAATGCTGTCTGAACATGCGACCGTACATCGTAATCGGGAATCAGTCTGCTGACGGCCGGTTGTCATGCCGGTGTTCACTGAATGGAGAAGTGTTTCAGGTCCGGGTTCTTCCCCGTGACATGCCCCGGATCCATGATCGCAATTTTCAGTTCAGGTACCCGAAGGCCTGCCCGTTTCTCGTGAAAGGGGAAGGAGATACTTTCAACTGTTTGATCTATCAGAACCGACCAGGCCACTGTAGATCGTTCTTCTGTTCCCATGCCAGGCCTGACGAGGAATGAATAAATTGATCTGGATAATTGATCAGGATTGATGATCCCGATCATGGTATTTTCTTTTTTATGCAGGTACTGCTTCAATAGACCCTGGCAGGATTCGGTTCATCATCCATTCAGGGACCTGCCTGCTGGTACGAAGCACAATCTTGAACAGAGCACGATCTCCTTCAACTCCGGTCCAGGTGGCAGTGAGTTGGTATCCGGTCTCGTAGACCGGAACACCGAAAACTTTGATGGTAAAGGTTCGTGATCCTATCTGTCTGGTCTCACCCAGCTGCAGTTCTTCCCGATGACCGCCAATCTTAAGTGCCATCCGGTCTCCTGTCTGCATCGCGAGCATGTAAAGGCTCCCGACCTGTATGGGTTCGCTATCAGGGAGTGATGCCCGATATGTGGTGGTGTACGGGAATGTGGTATTATCTCCTGCAGGCTGATCAGGAGTAATTTGCAGAGTCACCAGTGCTGCTGCAGCAATAATTCCAATCGCAATGATAATTATCAGAATCATCATCAGGATTCTGCGGTTACTGTTTCTCATCTCCAGATCTCTCCACTTGGTTCTTCCTCCTCCGGTATTCGACCCGGCAGGGTCAGGTCCGTTTTTCATGAGATAACTCTACCCGGTACTTGGACATCACCCGGTAAGAGGGTGCCGGCTTCCTGATCAAACTATCATTATTTATCATGAAAAACATACGGGTACTGACTCTCATGCCAACGGTTCCTGACACCGAATATATCCATAAATGCACCTCGGCATGCGCCGGATGCAGTTCGGATCTGATCCTCAGGCACGTCCTGAAGGCTGCAGGTCCTGATACCGTACTGGTGGTTCCGGCCTGTTGTACCTCGGTGCTGCAGGGTGTGTACCCGAACACGTCATTTGGTATCCCGGTTTATAATGTGGCGTTTGCCTCGGCAGCAGCGGTTGCTTCCGGTATGGCTGCTGCGTTTGAAGAACTCGGGAAGAATACCAATGTTATCGCGTATGCTGGTGACGGAGGGACCGTGGATATCGGGATCCAGGCCCTTTCCGGGGCACTGGAACGGGGGACCAACTTCCTGTACATCTGCTATGATAATGAAGCGTACGGGAACACCGGGATGCAGCGGTCAGGTTCAACCCCGCTCGGAGCGCGAACCACTACAACCCCGGGGGGTAAACCCCACCAGAAGAAGGATCTTGACCGGATCATTGCCGCTCATCACCTCCCGTACATGGCAACATCCTGTAGTGCGTACCCCCAGGATATTGTAAGAAAGGTGGAGAAGGCACTCTCGATCAAAGGACCTAAATTCCTCCATATTCTTGCCCCCTGCCCGCCAGGCTGGCGGTATGATACTGCGAAGACGATAGAGGTTGGAAAGCTTGCAGTCAGATCCGGGATGTGGGCGATGTACGAACGTGAATATGATACCCTCACCCTCTCGGGCCAGACCAAAGCTGCGATGATGAAACCTGCACCACTTGAGGAATACCTGAAGATACAGGGGCGGTTCTCAGGCCTGAAACCTGATACGATCGCTGAGATCCGCCAGTCTATGGAGCGGAATCTGAGGCTGCTCAAAAAGGAGGCAGAAGGAACATGCTGACCATATCAACGGGAAACAACGCGGTCGCAGCAGCAGTCAGGGAGGCAGGAACAGGTGTGGTTGCTGCATATCCGATCACCCCCCAGACTGAGATCGTTGAGCAGATTGCAAACTTTGTCACCAAAGGGAGCATGAAAGCCAGTTACATCCCGGTAGAAAGTGAGCACTCAGCGATGGCAGCCTGTATCGGTGCAAGTATCACGGGTATCAGGACCTTCACTGCAACCAGTTCCCACGGCCTGTTGTACATGAATGAGATGGTGAACTGGGCAGCAGCTGCAAGGCTTCCGATTGTGATGGCAAATGTAAACCGTGCACTGGGTCCGGGATGGAATGTCTGGGCAGAACACACCGACTCACTCCAGGCACGGGACACCGGCTGGCTCCAAGTCTACGTGGCAACCGTGCAGGAAGCCTATGATGCAACCCTCATGGCCTTCAGGATTGCAGAGGATCGCCGGGTATACCTACCGGTCATGGTGAACCTTGACGGATTTACGCTCTCCCATATCACCCAGCAGCTCGAGGATGTGAAGATTGGTGACTTCATCCCACCGCTGGTACTGGATCATAAGATAGATCCTGCTCATCCGGGTGGGTACGGGTGCATGACCTCGTCGGTAGATTATGTCAGGATTCGTTCTGATATCGAGCGTTCCATGAGGGACTCTGTTGAGGTCATCAGGGAGACTGAAGCTGAATTTGCGAAACGGTTTGGCAGATCCTACTCATGGACTGATGATTACCGATGTGAGGATGCCGAGGTGCTTATCCTTTCGATGGGAACCCTTGGAAAAGAGGCTGAGGTTGCTATCGATATCCTTCGCAGCGAAGGAGTAAAGGCAGGTTCGATGCGTGTCAGATGGATACGGCCGTTCCCGAATCTCGATCTTGGTGACCGTGAACTTGTGGTCATCGACCGTAACTACTCATTCGGATTTGGTGGGATCCTTGCCGGCTCGATCCGGGCGAAGACCGGAAAAACGTGCTATAATGTCATAGCCGGACTTGGCGGTCAGGAGGTTACCTACCATGACATAGCCTCCTTTGTCAGGAACCGGAAGATCGGTACTGAAGAATGGTTTGGGGTGAAGATCTGATGTACGAGATTCGGCTTCACTCCCGGGGTGGCCAGGGTGGTGTCACTGCTGCCAAACTGATGGCACTTGCAGCATTCCGTGACGGCAAATATGCAACGGCAGCACCGTTTTATGGTGCAGAACGGCGAGGGGCACCCATTGTTTCGTTTATCAGGATTGATGATCAGCAGATCAAGATCTACTCACAAATACACCAGCCGGATCTGGTAGTGGTGCTTGACTCATCGATAATTAATCTGGTAAATGTATTTGACGGACTGAAACCTGACGGAAAAGTATTGATCAATGCATCCGAGATCCCGAAGGCAGCGTCAGGATACAAGTCGTATTGTGTTGATCTGACTGGAATTGCCCTGAAAACAGATCTCATTGTTGCAGGGAGCCCGATTCTGAATACGCCAGTGATAGGGGCACTGGCAAAGCTGGGTCTCTTCTCAAAGGAATCTGCCAGGGCTGCAATTGCCGAGATGTTTGCAGATGAGCGGAACCTGAAAGCTGCCATGATGGCATACGAGGAGCTGGTGGTATGAGAGAACGACTCGCAATTTCACGCCCGGTTGAAGGTGCCTGTGGTGAGACCGGAACATGGCGGGTGTTTAAGCCGGTGGTTGACCGGGAGAAATGTAACTCATGCGGGATGTGTGCAATGTACTGTCCCGATGGTGTCATCGATAGTGAATATGAGATCGATCTGATATTCTGCAAAGGGTGCGGCATTTGCGCGAATGAGTGCCCTAAGAAAGCGATTGCGATGGTCAGGGAAGGCGAAGAGTCCTGAACTATCTGTTTCTTTTTTGACGATTTTACAAATTCTTAAAATTTTGGGGCATCAATCCTTTCTTCTTTCCGGACTCTGTTATACGCTGGTGCAACAATTGATCCAAACTGCACCAAACAATTATCCCTGAACCTGTACCACATGGTAATATGGTCCGGTACTCAGTAACGATGGAGGATGATCTGACCAAACGGATCGATCAGGAGTGCAATGTCAGACAGTTATCACGGTCTGACTGGATCTCCGAAGCCTGTACCCGTCAGCTCAAGCGTCTTTCCGGATATGGTATCTACCCCTGCGGACAGTCCGGCCCGCTCATCGATGATTCGCCTGCACCAGTCAGGCACAATATGCAGAATTACGAAGAAACATACCGGAACTTCAAGATAGAATCTCCAGAGTTCTTCAACTTCGGATTCGATGTCATCGATGCCTGGGCAAAGAAAGATAGGAACAAACTTGCCATGGTCTGGACGAACCAGGAAGGAGCCGAGCACTTCTACACGTTCCGCGACATCTCACGCAGGTCGAACCAGATCGTCAACATGCTGATCAAGTACAAGATCGGCAAGGGTGATAAGGTCCTGATCATGCTTCCCCGGGTCCCGGAATGGTGGTTTATGACCATTGCCCTGATCAAGGTTGGTGCGATATACATTCCGGCTCCTACGATGCTGACTCAAAAGGACATCGAATACCGGATTAATGTAGCAGAAGTAAAGATGATCATCACCTCGGAGGAGAATGCCGATAAGGTAGAGGCAGCAGCTGCTCACTGCCCCTCACTTGAGGTGAAGATGATCAACGATGCAAAGAGGCCCGGCTGGATATCTTACCTGACTGAACTCGATTATCCTGCTCCGGTATCGTCCCGTATTGTGAACCTGAAAGGGCTTCGCAAGACGAAATCATCAGATCCGATGGTGATGTTCTTTTCATCCGGGACAACGGGTGAGCCGAAGATGGTGGTGCATACTCATGACTATCCACTCGGTCACATCGTGACAGCCCGGTTCTGGCATGATCTGAGGAGCAATGATCTGCACTTTACGGTCTCTGATACCGGATGGGCAAAATCAGCCTGGGGAAAACTCTTTGGTCAGTGGATCGAGGGTGCTGCCATTTTTGTGTATGACTATCGCAGCAGGTTCAATGCAACCGAATTACTCCCGCTTATCGAGAAGTACGGAATCACCACCTTCTGTGCACCACCCACGATCTACCGTATGCTGGTTATGGCAGATCTCCGTAAGTATGATTTCTCTGAGCTTCGTCACTGTGTCAGTGCCGGTGAGATGATCAATCCGGAAGTTATCAAGGCATGGAAGGATATGACCGGGCTTGAGATCTACGAAGGGTACGGTCAGACCGAACTGGTCTTGTGTGTGGGAACCTTCCCGTGTATGCAGCCAAAATATGGGTCTATGGGAAAACCATCCCCTGGTTGGCATATAGAGCTCCACGATGATGATGATAACCCTGTCAAAACCGGTGAAGAGGGTTCGATCGCCATCAAGGTGAATCCGAGGCCTGTTGGTATGTTCCTGAAATATAACAACAACGATGAAGCAAATACCAACGTCTTCAGGAACGGATTCTACTACTCTGGCGACCGTGCAATGAAGGATGAGGACGGATACTTCTGGTTTGTCGGCCGTGATGATGATGTCATCAAGGCATCAGGATACCGTATCGGGCCGTTTGAGGTTGAAAACGCCCTGATCGAGCACCCGGCTGTTGGAGAGACTGCAGTTGTCGGCTCTCCTGATATCATCAGAGGATTCGTGGTCAAGGCGTTCGTGGTGCTCAAAGATGGATTTATCCCATCAGAAAAACTTGCCCGCGAGATCCAGGATTATGTCAAGGGAGTCACGGCTCCCTACAAGTACCCCAGGAAGATCGAGTTTGTCACCGAACTCCCGAAGACCATTTCAGGCAAGATCAAGCGCAAGGATCTTCGAGAACTCGAGATGAAGCGATATGAGCAGGAGCAGCGGAACGAAAAGAACTAAAAATCCGTAACTCTTCTTTTTTTGCGCGTCTGAATTTTATCCTGCCTGCAGTGTCATTGGTATTCTGTTCTACCTTTCGTGCATTCATTCTTACAGGAAAGCATCTTTGTCATGAGGTTCAGGAGAGTACTATGAGATCAGTTCTCTCTGGAAAATGGCAGATAGCAGGCTGGAGTCTGCCGGCACTTGTAATAATGGGAGTATTGTTTTGTTTTTGTACTACTGCAGTCACTGCTGATGACGGATACACTGATGGTGCACCACTCGGGGCTCCTAACTGGATTCTCGAACGGATGGATACCAGCATCATGCCTGATTATTATCTTCCACCAAACACGACCAGCGACGAGGTCAGGGTCCCCACCGCAACTTCATACATCAACAGCGGAAACACACTCCTGACATCAGGCTCGTTTGCTGAAGCAAAGGGCGCATTTGAGAATGCAATCAATATGAAGTCAGATACCTATGATGCATGGGTGGGTCGGGCTCTTGCACTTGAAGGACTCAAACGGTATCAGACCTCAGAAGAATCATACCGGAAAGCGATCAGTCTGGCTGCTGCTGACGGGAGTGCCTGGGTTGCCCATGCAGGAGTAGGGCGGGTTTTGATCGAACTCAAAAAATATGAAGATGCAGCCGCTTCACTGGAAACTGCCATCGATGAGTATGCGAAATCAGGCTCAACCAATATTGATGATCTCGCCTCAATATACAACCATCTCGCTGAAGCGAAGAACAAACTCGGACTTGCTGATGAGGCTGCAGCAGCAAAAGAGAAGGCATCCTCTCTTAAATCGAAAACCGCTACGGTTTTCAAGGGTAATTCCTCCTGAACATCCCGACTGTCAGCTTCACTCTTAAAATACTTTTTTTACTCTGCAGATAGATTCTGCAGCATGCATAACAGGATGAGATCTGCAGTTCTTGTGCTGGGAATCGTTCTGGTTCTCATCGGTATGGTTGATGGATCAGATACCCTTCCGCAGTCCTCAATAACGCTTGAGCGGAGTATGTGTTTTGGCACCTGTCCGGTGTACACGGTGACCCTGTACCAGAATGGGACTGTCTGGTATCATGGTGAACAATTTGTGAAGGAGGTCGGGGACCGGAGTGAGATGCTGAATGCAACCAGCTTTGAAACACTGCTTAAAGCCTGTGAAGAGGCAGGGTTTTTCCAGATGAATGATGAGTACGTGAAGCTGGATATCACCGATATGCCGGGAGCGATCATCACTCTGCAGAATGGAACAGATGTCAAGCGGGTTGAGCATTATCACGGTGATCTCCATGCTCCGAAAAAAATCATTGAACTTGAGGATCTGATCGACCAGACCGTTCAGATTTCACGGTGGGTTGGCACCGGATCTGACCAGATTAAGGAAGAAATGATATAAATGCTGTTCCTATCTCCCGGTATGGAATTCTGAACTCCGGAACGGTATGTATATCACAGAATCAAAGAATGAGAGCAGACAATGATTCACAGACAGCGATATGATCAGGTAAAAGAGCGGGTACATGTTCTTCTTGATGGTCCGGTTCATGATGATCAGTTAGCTGGTCTGGTTCAACTCTTTCTGGCATTCATCATTGTACTCAATACTGTTGCTATTGTTCTGTTTACGATACCATCAGTGAATGAACACTATGCATCTCTGCTTAATCCTCTCATAAACATCTGTCTGCTGATCTTCACGCTTGAGTATCTGCTTCGCCTCTGGTCATGTACAAGTTCCCTGACTATCAGGGGGAAGATCTCAGACCGGGTACGATACGCCATGCATCTGTACCTCCTGATAGATCTCATCTCAATTCTTCCGGTATTCTTTCCGTTCATTATTCACCGGCACCAGACGATAATCCGGGTGTTTCGCCTGTTATCCATATTCAAACTGGGGCGTTATTCCCGATATTCCCGGTCTCTCGCCCAGATCAAACGGGTGCTCATCAGAAAGCGTGAGATCTTTGCGATCATGCTCTTTTTCCTGATATTTGTAGTTCTCTTCTCCGCGACTATTCTCTACCTGATTGAAAATCCGGTCCAGCCTGATAAGTTTTCAAGCATTCCGGCAGCGATGTGGTGGTCGGTGATGACTGTCACTACCGTTGGGTATGGGGACATCTATCCGATAACCCCGCTTGGGAAGTTAATTGCTTCGTTATTCACTGTCACGGGAGTACTTGTCCTGGCTCTTCCATCTGCAATTCTTGCGACTGGTTTCATGGAAGAGAAGAGCAGAATGTCTGAACCGGATCCTTTACAGCATACTGCCAGAACCGGTCTGATCAGTCATTTTACTGCTCTTCATGATCAGGGGAAACTCTCTGATCAGGAGTTTGAGGACTATCTGTCTATGGTTAATCGTTTAAACCCGGAACGCGAGTGAACTATCCTGCAGAATCATTTCCATCAATTCATATACTCATACATGGATCGATGATCTATGGAATTTGAAGTTCTGACCAAAGGAGGTATGCTTATCAGGGGTATTTTTGCCCTGATCATTGGTATTCTCTGTTTTTTTCTCCCTATCGGAATGGAGGCGGTCATTGCCTATATCATCGGAATCTTTCTGCTGATCATATCCCTGGTGACTGGTGGAATGAGTATCAGTGCACAGCAGCCCGGACGCATTCCTGTCCTGATACTCTCTATCGTCGGGGTTATTATTGCAGTCATGACGTTCATCTCACCCTTTATCGTAGTGACTGCGATTACGATCCTGATAGCATTCTGGGCTGTGGTAACCGGTATTGCAGAACTCACACTTGCATATGCACTCAAGGAGTTACCATTCAGAGTGCTTCTTGGTATAAACGGGTTTATTGCGGTACTCTTCGGTTTCCTGATCGGGTTTGCCCCCCTCCCAACCCAGGGTTCAATGGTTCTGATAATTCTGCTTGGTATCTACTGCCTGGTATTCGGTATTATCAGCATCATCACCGGTCTGCTCATGAAAAAAGGCGATCTCATTATTACCTGAGGGATCAATGAAGAACTGTCCAATCCATCCGGGAAAAAAGATTTCACATAAATGTAAACTCTGTCAGGTCAGTTGCTGCGAGGATTGCGGTACGATATGTAAACAATGCCTGACAAAGATCGGGGTAATCGGTCTGATTCTGATGTGTGTCATTGCAGGGATTATCTTCTTCGGGATAATGTGATCAAATCTTCTGATTACTCTGCATTTTTTCTCTCTCTGAATGGTTTCGGTTCCCTTGGTTAAGAGGAGTATAGTCGCTACCGCTTATTCTGACTCCAACTGTTTTTTTGCTTCCATGAGTTTGGCGATATCTGAATCAGGAATTAC
>NZ_JAJRBM010000229.1 GCF_028679455.1 Methanospirillum sp.
GCTGCAGATATTGCATCTCTGATAAGATGCTGAAGAGCATGAGCCCGTGCAGAATCCGTTTTTGCGGTTTCAAACTGAGAAAGAAGGTTATCAATCTCCTCTAGTTCTTCATAGAGACCCCCCTGCATCATCACCGTCTGCATATGATCTATTAGTGTCGCATATGTTCTCCGCTTTGCAATCGTTCCTTCCGGTGGGTTATCTGAATTATAGATATACAGGTGGGGTATCGCCCCTATGGCAACATCAGGGAAACATTCCTGCGAAAGGCCTACCCCTTTTCCTGGAAGAAACTCCATGTTCCCATGCGTGCCCACGTGTACCACCACATCTGCCCCGAAAATCTGCGTCAGGTAATAATAGGTAGCCAAGTATTGGTGGGGAGGTGGGCAGTCAGGATCATGGAGGATTTTACAGACCTCCCCATCACACCGTGCTCCATAACATCCACGTTTTGGCTGAACACTGATGGTGGCATTCCCATACTGAACTCCAGTAATGAGAAGTTTTCCTTCATACGTCATACTGAGACCCGGAGGTGTCTCCCAGGTTGCATTGACCTTCTCCTGAACTTTTAGCGGTAAATTTCTGAAATAGGGAAGATAGGTCTCCATGTCCATAAGAGCCAGAGTTCCCCCGTTTGCAATGATATCCTGAACTGTTGTCCACCTGAACTCAGAGATTGCTTTACGATCCATGATCGTGGTAATAAGTTCCTTACCATCAGCCGGCGGATTTATCGAATAACCTGTTGATGCCATTGACTGCAGGATCCGGGCGACACTTTCTAGGGAGTCAAGGTGTGATGCTGCCCCGACATTTGCCTCAACGCTGGCACATGGATTGTTGTTGAGTATGAACGCAATTTTTCGTTCATGTACTGGTTTTTGTGCGAGATGTATCCAGTTTTTCACCCGTTCTGCTATCCGGTCACACCGATCCGGGGCAGGTTGGGATGAAAATTCATCAGATGAACTCTGGGAACGTGCACCGATAAATACTGGTTCTATTTCACCTTCAAACTCAGGCATGACCACTCCCCAGGCAACATCATTGGTAAGACCTGCTGATTGTTCCCATTGATCCATGTTAAAATAAGTGGATATTACTGGATGAAACACAGGAATGCCCAATTTTTTATAGAGATCTACTCCGGATGAAACTCCCATATCAGTAAATTCATTTTCCGGGAGAGGACCAATAGGAGTCATAATGAGTTTCACAATTGCATGGATCCGGGATTTTTCTGCGTCCATGAAGTATTTTTTGATGACTCCGGCAATCCCGATCGATCCGACGGTCATATCTATGATACCATGCGAAAATGCTGCAATAACGTTGAGTCCCTGATTTTCAAGACTCCGAATAAGTGTATCTTCAATGGCAGCATTGTGGGTGGTCCATGAGAGACGAGAAAAGAGGATTCCTACCCATGGATTGTTCATTGAGGTTCGGGGGTACCAAGTTTGATATGAAGTTATGTCGGTGAAATGAGACGGAGCATCCGGATGATAGATACCTTGGAATGGTATCTCTTGAGGTTCATTATATGAGATTTTTTCTGAGAATATGTGTGATTTAATGAATCCTATGAGGTGAATGAAATTTTCTTCACCTCCATACATGACATATTTCTGGCAGGATCTGATAATTTCAGGATCAACCGATGAGTATGCCCAGTATGAAGGATCATCGCCGATCACTACTAATGGGATTTTCGTTCCGATCTCTTTGATCCGTGGTTTTATTTCTTCCCAAAAGGGTTCCGAATGCAGATACAACAGAACCAGATCAGCCTTGCTCATTGCTTCTAATGCTTGTGGGATTTTGTCCGGATTATCAGCAATAATTCGGTTAGGAAAAAAAGTTAGATCAGTTCCTGTTTTGTTCGCTGCCCGCTGAAGAATCCGCCCTAGATTCCCCCCCATAATTGATACAATTCTCATAAATCACCCATATATCAAGACATTATATATTCCTGTCCAAACCGGAGTAACCAGCCTACTATCTCATATAGATATTACCATTTACCTGAATTTATTACATTATGTTCTTTAAAAAAAAATAGATCAATTTAATAGAACGAAAATTAAATTTAGTATTAATAACGAGACGGAAATTAAGGAGTATTAATGCATCATTTTGACGATATTTATCCATTTTCTGCAATAGTCGGACAGGAACAGATGAAAAAAGCACTGCTCCTGAATGCAATCAATCCTCGTATTGGCGGTGTACTCATCAAAGGAGAGAAGGGAACTGCTAAATCAACAGCAGCCCGGGCGCTTGCCCACCTCCTTCCTGAACGCGAAGTAGTAGATGAGTGTATCTTCGGGTGTGATCCCAAAGATCCGAAAGGACTCTGCCTTGATTGCCAGAAAAAGGGAGAACTGAAGACGAAGATTACCCGGATGAGGGTAGTTGAACTCCCGATCAGTGCAACCGAGGATAAGGTTGTCGGAAGCCTTGATATCGAGCACGCTCTCAAGAAAGGAGAAAAGAAGTTTGAGCCCGGTATCCTGGCCCAGGCACACCGTAATATCCTGTATGTTGATGAAGTGAACCTGCTCAACGATCATATCGTTGATGTACTCCTGGATGCAGCGGCCATGGGGATGAACTTCATCGAACGGGAAGGGGTCTCCTATGTGCATCCTGCTTCATTTATTCTCATCGGGACCATGAATCCGGAAGAGGGAGAACTCCGTCCCCAGTTATTGGACCGATTCGGTCTGTGTGTGGATATTGAGGGTATCATGGATGCCGACACCCGGGTGGAAGTAATTCGGAGACGTCAACAATATGAGGAGCATCCGGAAGAGTTTCTCCAGCGATGGATTGAACCGGAACAGGAACTTCGCGACAGGATTGTACGTGCACAAAAGTTACTTCCAACGGTTTCGATCTCAGATGAGATGTTGCATGTGATCGCCCAGATCTGTATCGATATGGGAGTTGACGGACACCGGGCTGATATCACCATGATGAAGACAGCATCAACGATTGCTGCCTATCAGGGAAGAACAGAAGTAGTTGAAGAGGATGTTCGTGAAGCTGCGAGTCTCGTTCTTGCTCACCGGATGCGGAGGAGACCATTCTCAGAGCAGCGGATGGATGTACAGAAGGTGGATCAATCGATCCAGAAGACACAAACCGGCCACTCTCATCAGCACAGCCATTCCCATACCCATTCTCACTAATTTTTTTAAGGAGTCATCAGGATGCATCATTTTGACGATATTTACCCTTTTTCCGCAATAGTCGGGCAGGAACTGATGAAGAAGGCACTTCTTCTGAACGCCATCAATCCCAGGATTGGAGGCGTTCTGATCAGAGGTGAGAAAGGTACTGCGAAATCAACGGCAGCCCGGGCACTTGCCCATCTTCTCCCTGAACGGGAAGTTGTGGATGGGTGCATCTTTGGATGCAATCCTGCTGATCCCAAGAATCTCTGTGATGACTGTCAGAATCGCATCGGACGTCTTCTCACGACGCAAACACGGATGCGGGTAGTAGAGCTGCCGATCAGTGCTACCGAGGACAAAGTTGTCGGAAGTCTTGATCTTGAGTATGCCTTGCAGAAGGGGGAGAAAAAGTTTGAACCCGGAGTCCTTGCAAAAGCAAACCGTAATATTCTGTACGTGGATGAAGTGAACCTGCTCAATGATCACATCGTGGATGTGCTGCTTGATGCAGCAGCGATGGGTGTTAATATTATCGAACGTGAAGGGGTTAGTTACGAACATCCGTCCTCATTTATTCTGATCGGAACCATGAATCCGGAAGAGGGGGATCTCCGTCCTCAGCTCTTAGACCGGTTCGGATTATCAGTTGAGATCCAGGGAATTGCAGATGCCGATACGCGGGTTGAGGTGATCCGCAGACGGAGGGCTTACGAACTTAAGCCACATGAGTTTATCGCCGCGTTCAGGGATGAAGAGGATGATCTCCGGAATCGTATCATCAGGGCTCAGGAGCTGCTTTCATCGGTTACCATCTCTGATGAGATGGTTCACATGATCGCCCAGATCTGTATGGATATGGCCGTTGATGGGCATCGGGCTGACATCATCATGATGAAGACGGCTAAGACCATCGCTGCATTTAATGGAAGGATTGAAGTCACCGAGGATGATGTGCGGGAAGCAGCAGAACTAGTGCTTTCCCACCGGATGCGAAGTCAGCCGTTGTCAGATCAACAGATGGATAAGGATAAGATCGAGGAATCGATCCAGAAATCCCAACAGCAACACCAGCAACCCGAGCAGCAGGAAGAGCAGACTGAACAGGATCAAAAGCCCCAGGAGAATACTACTCCGGACGGGTCTACCACAACCCAGTTTGCCGAGGGATCCCCGTTCAAAGTGAACCAGAAACCACTCTCCCAACCCAGGCGGATTGACTCGTTCAAACGGGATGGAAGCGGCAGGCGAAGTGTTACTGAGTCACGGGATGGAAAATATGTCAGAAGCCGGATTCCAGATAGATTAACCGCAGATATTGCCCTGGATGCAACCATCCGGGCTGCTGCTCCTCATCAGAAGGGCCGGGTTGGAGATCTCGCGGTGAAGATTGAGACATCCGATCTTCGGGAGAAAGTAAGGGAGCGGAAGATGGGTAATACAGTTCTTTTCGTGGTCGATGCGAGCGGGAGTATGGGGGCCCAGCAGCGGATGACTGCCGTGAAAGGAGCGATATTATCCTTGCTCATTGATGCATATCAGAAACGGGATCGGGTAGGACTTGTTGTATTCAGGGGGAACTCAGCAGAGGTACTGCTTCCCCCGACATCCAGTGTAGAACTTGCCAGAAAGTGTATGCAAAACCTCCCGGTTGGGGGGAAAACTCCCCTTGCTTCGGGTCTCTCCAAAGGATTAGAGGTACTCCAGCGTGAGAAGATGATCAATGCCCATACCATTCCCCGCCTGATCCTAATCTCGGATGGGAAAGCAAATGTGAGTATGGGGTCCGGTGCTCCTCTTGAGGATGCTACTGAAATGGCAGCAGCGATCAGGGATTTTGGGATCTCCTCGATTGTGATCGATACCGAACAGAGTTATATCGCATTCGGGCTTGCTCATAAGATATCAGATGATATGGGAGCAAAGTATCTGAAACTTGAGGAACTGCAGGCTGATACGATTGCCGAGGCGGTGAAAGGGATCGGAGCATGAATAATTACAACAACAATACCTATTTATCCGTAACACAGTAATCATAATTACCGTGCAGATTAACCTGGTTCATCCGAATCGACCATTTGTGGTTCCATTAATTGAAAAATATCTTGCAATTGTCACAAACACGTACTCTGAAAAGATATCGGACATTATACTTTTCGGATCGGTAGCACGGGGAGAGGATACGAAGGAATCAGATATCGATCTTTTAATTGTAGGAAAAAAAGAGGACTGGCAATTAGAACGGGAATTAATAGATCTTGCATATGACATCGGGCTGGAATATGGTGTGTATCTATCAGTAAAATATGTAAGTGCTGA
Source organism: Methanospirillum sp. (assembly GCF_028679455.1). Lineage (GTDB taxonomy): Archaea > Halobacteriota > Methanomicrobia > Methanomicrobiales > Methanospirillaceae > Methanospirillum. Next base: position 5,502 of record NZ_JAJRBM010000229.1, read on the forward strand.
TACCTACAATCGCCAAAAAACATTCACCTTGTTTCAACAAATAGCCATGGAAGGAGTATCCCTTGTGCCCTGATGAATCAGAAATCCAGATAAATATTCAGGCTGCACTAGAGCGTCTGACTGCTCCAGAGTTTCTTTTTAAAAATGGGCTTTTTCCTGATGCGGTAAACCGGAGGTATTATTCTATGTTTCATGCAGTGATTGCTCTTCTCCTCCAGAGAGGAATTGCGGTGAAAACGCATACCGGACTAATTGCGAAGTTTGGAGAGGAATATATTCAGACAGGAATTATAGATCGTGAATTCGGACGAATGTTAGCCCGTGCAGAAGAATTACGTGAAAAGGCAGATTATTCTCTCTTATCTCCGATCACCCAGGAACAGGCATATATGGTCGTACATGATGCTCACTCATTTCTCGATGAAATACGAAGCCATTTGAATTGGTGTGGATAATATTCACCCCTCTATCATCAAGCACTCTCAACAAACTCCAATGTGGAGCCTTTTTCTGTGTTTCATTATCATCTGCGACCAGAAGGGTCTGGCTGATTTTTACATCATCATCATTACCTGGAGATGAATATGGAATCCAATTTCACAAAATCCAAAATAACATACCAGACAGTGAGGAAGAGGATCCTCCTTCCCTTGACACCCAAGGTAGATCTTGCATGAAAATGTATGCAGACTCTGTCAATTGGGGGAATACTCCGCTTGCCTCCAGACTTTCCAAAGGATTTGAGGTTCTCTAACGGGAGAAGACCGAAATGTAATTCTTAAGAATACTTCGATATTACATCCCCCATACCGTGACCGGCAATGAACAATACCGGCCTGGTGCCCAGGAATATTCTTCCTCTCTCCTGAATTTTTTTTCATCCCAGGAAACCCCGGTGTCTGATCAAAGATTATCAGATGAGCCTTATCAGTTCTACTCTGATCAACATATTTGAAGACCTGATCAAGGCCGTCCTGAATGGTCTTTTCCCGGGGACTTCTGATAATTTTCATCTCAATAACGATCCTCTGCCAAATAACCATGGATACCGGCCATGCAACATAGAGGTCAACTCTCCCTCTACCAAGCCCATACTCCCTTTCTATCCAGCCTCCACCGTTCACCCCCCGCTGAAGAAAAGCCATCAGAAGTAGTTGGGGTGCAATCTCTTTATTTTAAAAGATATCTACCCAAATCTCCTGGTGTTCTCTGAAAAACTGTTGGAACGCGGTCAGTAATGCTGCATCATCCAACCGGTTATCAGGAGAGAGATGCCACGATTGTTTCACCGTCATTCCCATCTGAGCATTCCATGAGAGTTCTCTGGGGATAACTTCCTGATAGATTCGGTTGGCGATGGATATCTCTCCATTCTGTTCCTGCTGTATCAACCCGAGATCTCAAACATACTCTACATCAGGGGATAAAAATCCTGATTCAAATGAATCACCTGCTAATATTGGTTCGATTACCCGTATGACTATCTCTTCTTTGAGTTTATCAGCGAATTGATCCTAGAGGGTTTCCCTCCGAAGGATCAGGTTCTCCTTTGCCTGTATAAACCGGATCAGAAGTTATTGTTCGTGTATGGTCTTTGCCTTCTGGCACCCTGAAACAGATCTCGTATCCAAGGGCATTGACAAGCCATGGCTGACCGGAGGTGAGATTCCAGACCTGCTCAAACACAGGTTCTTCAAACAGTTGTCATGTCTCTTCATTATACAGGAGAAAGAGGGTTCTGATATCCACAAGCGAGAGATTACCCAAATGGAGTGATTCAGCCTTGATATTAAAAGCACTACCCCGGTGATCACGCTCTTTCCGGAATCTGAATGGATCCGGTAGTCCCTGATATCACGGACTCCGCAGAGAATTACTGAAGACGGAAAGTATTCGGGTCGCTTATCATAACCTGAACGAATCTGACGTAAGGCGGATATGAGAGAATCACCAACCAGAGTATCGATCTCATCGATCAGGAGGATAAACGGGCGGGGAGTTTTCTGTGACAGGCTGGTCAGATATTCATAAAGCAGGGTAAATTCACTAGTATCTGATAGTTGATCAATTACCTGGCTGTTATTATCAGGGATGAGATTATATTGTCTGATTCTCTGTTTGATCTCACTGATGTTCGCTCTCATAGCACCAGATACATGTTCCCGAGCAGCCTGTACTCCTTCGACATTGATATATAGGCATGAGTATCTGCCAGATTGATTAAGATATGCCATTAGGGCAGGCAGACATGAGGTTTTCCCGGTTTGACGGGGAACATGGAGGATAAAATATTTTTCCGGGTTTATCAAGGAGATAATCCCGGTTAGATTAATCCGGGAGAATGGGGGTAAACAGTAATATTTCGAACAGTTTACCGGGCCAGCGGTATTGAAGAATCGCTTAAATCAGAAACTATCTCGTCAGGGAACCGTATGAGCGTATGTATGTGGGAAGTAGGGGGGATTAGTAATGAGAGTAATGCTATCTAATTCACCTAAAAACCCTATAA
>NZ_JAJRBM010000230.1 GCF_028679455.1 Methanospirillum sp.
CTCTCCGGGTATCTGGAGATATCTGAGGATCTCACCGACAGCGAGGAACTTCTTGGGTTAATCGAGAAAGAAAAGAAGACTGCAGATACGATCCACCGGCAGATCCTCTTTACCCGTGACTACCAGACCATTGGTGTCCAGTCACCGATATGGCAGGATCTTGAAGCAACTATCTCACGTGCAGCAAGTTTGTTTGATACGGGTTCAGTCAGTATCTCGATCGATCTAGGTAATCTTGAGATATTTGCAGATCCCCTGCTTGAAAAAGTCTTCTTCAACCTGATTGACAACTCCCTGCGGTACGGCAGAAATCTCTCCCTGATCTCGTTTGTACTTGAAGATCTGGATGGAGGGAAAGTCCTGGTCTGCAGTGACAATGGCGGGGGTATTCCCCCGGAAGAGAAGGAGAACATCTTCAACCGGAAATATTTCAATAATACCGGGTTCGGACTCTTTCTCTCCCGGGAGATTCTCTCGATCACCAGCCTTTCTATCAGCGAAACCGGAGTATATGGAACCGGTGCCCGATTTGAGATCGGGATACCTGCTGGTGGTATCCGGTTCAGTACCGGTTAGGGATCCGGGATTAAAAACCGTGTTCGTATGGAAGTTCGATAAACGATCCTTTCTGCAATGCTACTGATGCTGCCGCTAGATCAGTGATTGCAATTCCAGTCGAGTCAAAGATAGTAACTGACTCTGGATCACTCCTTCCGATTTTGCCTATCAGTACTTCTCCCAGAGTACCGGTGATATCTTCTGCTGAAAGCAGACCGTCACGGATCGGTACATTCACCTCTCCTGAATGAACTGCCTGCTTGCGATCATCAACGAAGATCTGTGAGCGGGTCAACAGGTTTGGATCTAATTCCTGTTTCCCTGGTGCATCCGCTCCGATGGCATTGATATGGGTTCCGTCAGCAATCCATTCGTCTTTGATGAGCGATTTTGTGGAAGGGGTGGCGGTCAGCAGCACTGTTGCATCTGAAGCCTGCTCAAGGTTGGTCACGGTGATATTCAGATCCGGGAATTTCTCAGTAAATCTGGTTGCAGTCTTTTCATTCCGTGACCAGACTTTGACCGATTCAACCTGAAAAACCTCGCTGATGGCCAACAGTCCTGATAGTGCCTGTCGTCCTGCCCCGATGATCCCGAGTGTTCCGGTTTTCTCACTGGAGAGCACCTCAGTGGCAACTGCTGCAGCAGCCCCGGTTCGGAGGTCAGTCAGAGCGGTTGCGTTCAGGATTGCAACTGGCTTTCCGGAGGGGGGATCGAGAAGGATTATCATCCCCATCACGGTAGGAAGTCCCTTTGTACGGTTATCCGGATGCACATTTACTACCTTGACTCCGGCAATCCGTAGTCCCGGAAGGTAGGAAGGCATGGTCCTGAAGTCACCACCGGGAAGTGTGACATAACTTTTTGGGGGCATCTCACAGCTCCCGTTTCCATGATCTATGAATGCCTCCCTGACTGCTTCGATCAGATGAGGCATCATAATGGCAGATTCAGGAGCTGGATAATACCGCATGGTATGAGATCATGAGTGAGAGATCAAAAAAGTTACGAAAAGGGGTATGGTAATGAGCGCTACTTCATCCGGCAGGTGATGCAGTTCTTGAAAAATCTGATGATCTCAACGATGATGGACCCGACTGCCCCGAGAGAGATCACGATGATGATGAGAGCGACGAGTGACATGTTCTCTTTGATGACCGGAATGGTACCCAGAAAGTACCCGGCCAACATAAAGGAACTTACCCAGAACACACCGCCACAGATATCGAAAGGTAGGAATTTTTTATACTCCATTGCTCCCATTCCGGCAATAAACGGGGTAAATGTCCGGACAAAGGGGGCGAACCTGGCTATGATGATGGTGAGCGGCCCGTACTTTTCGAAGTATTCATGGGTTTTGTCAAGATGCTCCTGCTTAATCATCGGCAGGTTCAGATCAAGAATTTTCTTACCGACAAATCTTCCGATAAAGTAATTCATGTTATCCCCGAGGATAGCTGCGGCAACGATCAGGACCCACAGAACCTGGATGTTCAGCCCGCCGACTGCAGCGACGGTCCCGGCAATGAAGAGAAGTGAATCACCGGGAAGAAACGGTGTGACTACAAGGCCAGTCTCACAGAAGATGATGGCAAAGAGGATGGCATAGATGAGATCCCCGTACGAGGCGACCATTGATGGCAGATATTTATCAAGATGGATGAATAGGTCTATTAACCCGGGTATTGTTTCCAACATGTGGTAATTCGTTACCTACGACGGATGAAATAACTTGTGTACTGAAGGACGTTCCATGTCTCTTCAGGTACCAGACACCTGCATTGCTCCTCTCTTTTTCCTGGGGAATACCGGGTTATCTGATGAATGGCCGCAATATGCGGTAAAGCAATCCGGGCTGGAGCCTGATTGCATGGGAGTCACACATCTCATGACAGCAATAGCATCTGATGCAGGTATCGACATCAAACCCGGGATACCCATTATTAATCGTGATAGCACTTACCGGACAGATCCGCTCACACTTAAGACAGCGGATGCAGTTCTTTTTGATGAGGTTCGGATGAAGGGTATATGATCCCGCTAACCGGTGAAGAACAGGTCGAAGAAGGGTGCGAATCCATGAACTGCTATCTCCCGGGAGTTGGGTCTCTGGCTTCTTGATCCCGGGGTTTGCAAGTTCCTCAACCGCCACCCCCCGTATTTCCACCATACTCTCATCAACCAACCCACGTTCTGCTGCTTCCTTGATGCTCCCGATGGAAATCGGATCAAATCCGATAAGCCTGGCTGCAATGATATCTAGGGCCAGGTAATCCGGACTTGCGAGTATGGCCCCGAGCCTGATCGGTGTTCCCGCCATCGGACCGTCCCCTTCCATGATGTCAACTGCATCCATGATCTGGAGCACTGGTTTAATGCAGCGGTTCAGATCAAGGAGCATCTTTCCGAATGAATCGGCATCCTGGAGCCTGGCATGATATGGCGGTTTGTCAAGTCCAGGGATTGCACCGAACATATTCTTGGTAGCTCCGGTCATGCCGGTGTAGATATGGGTCTTTAATTTGGAGACGACCACAACTGCATCAGCGTTGAGGATCGGGGTGATAATCTCAAACTGCTTAACAAAAAAACCCTCGGGAAATGATACTGCCCGTGACGAGGTGTCTTCGTTCAGGGTGACACCCGGCAGAGTTCCGATCCCGGTGTAATGAGCAAGTTCATATGCCTTGATCAGGTTTTTTGGTTTATACGGAATTCCTGCACCTGGACTGTCTGCAACGGTTATTGTACAGCCAAGGCCGGTGATGATCTGGCATACGGCCTTCAGTACTGCCGGATGGGTACATACTGCTTTTGCGGGATCGGCTCCCATCAGGATATTTGGCTTTACAAGGACATGCATCCCCGGTTTCAGGTATCTACTGATCCCGCCTGTCAGGTCGATTGCTTCCCTGACTGCCTGATGGATCTGGTCTTCATCATAATCATCACACCTGACCAGCCCGACCGGTATCTTCTTCACTTCTTCGTGAATCATCTTCAATAGTTCATTATTCTTTCTTTCCTGCCCGTGATGCCATGTACTTGAGATAACTCATTCTCTCGTCTTCCTGAGTTTCAGGTGAATCATGCTTCGGTTCGCGGTCAGGTTTCGGTACTGATCTTGATTTCTTTGAACCCTGGTAGGGATGTGGGTTCTTCGGTGGTTTTTCCTTCATCTTCTTCGGTTTTGTCTCACCGGATCTACGGTCTGGTTCACTCCTGTTTCCCTGATACGTGGTTTTCTTTCCCTGACCTGATGGTGGCGAGTTCTTCCCTTTTGGTTGATCCTGACCCTCTCGTACCTGCTTTACGGGCCCAGTTGTTTGAGGATCCCGTCCTGAAGGTACAGTTTTCTGGGTTTTCTTAGCAGCGGCTGGAGCTGCATACTGGCCGATACGAACTGCTGTTTTCTCTGATTTCTGTTCTGGTTTCTTTGATTTTTTGAACTCATCGGTTACGTCGATGAGATGATGAGCCTGCTCTGCAGGCTGGATGGAAACTTCTGCCCGGGGTCGCCGGTCTGAATTTTCTCTCCGGTCAGGTTTTCGTCCTGATCTGCGGGATTCAGTTGGGATAGAGGCCCATTTCCTGGTCTCTGATTGTTTTGACGGTACGCCATCGATGAGCAGTCTTCTTCCCTGGAATACCGATTCACTCAGGGTATCTTTTATCTTTTGGGCCTGTCCAGGAGTTCCCATCTCAATGAATCCATACCCTTTCCCTGGCATCACTTTTACACTGATGAGATTGCCATACGGTGCGAACAATGCCCGTAACTGATCTTCAGTGACCGAATAATGCAGATTTCCGATGAATAGTTTATTCTTGTTCATGTGATCAGAGCACTTATTTTGTTTCTGCGTTATGATAGGTTCAGATGTGAAATGATTCAATTCAAAGCCTTCGCATCCTGATTTAGTATGATGCATGAGGCCTGGATACTACGTATGCATTGACTGCTGATGATATGAGGTTACCTTCCCGGTACCTGGCGGGATGAATATCAGAAGAATAACCGCGATCATGGTCTATCAGATACTCCTCACGGCCCAATATCATACATGTTTCGGTTTTATGAAAAGGTTTTACCCTGCGTGGATAGAAATCTGTGAATATTGCTGGTTTGCTAAGTTCAGACTCGGCTCTCCCATCGCCCTGATTCATGAGTCCGGGAAGGATATCCTGACAGAGTGGTGAGTTGGAATTCTCCGGTCTTAAATGTGATCACTTATGGATCTCCTCCCGATTATTGAGAGTATTCTCACCCTGTTCATCCTGATCGCAGTGGGGTATCTGGCATACCGTACCGGGGTGATTACTCGTGCAGGGGTATCCGGACTTTCAGCTTTGCTGGTAAACATCGCACTGCCCTGCCTGATCATCGAGAGTATGCAGGTTCCGGTTACTCCGGACCGGATTCATGAGATCACCGTCATCTTCATGATTGAACTTGTGGTGTATGCGATCTCATTTCTCGTCGCCTTTCTGGTCCCATATCTGATATCAGGGTCACGGTTTGAGTCCGGAGTCTTCAGGTTCATGCTCATCTTCTCAAATCTTGGGTTTATGGGGTATCCTGTCTGCCAGACTCTGTTCGGTGATGAGTCACTCTTCTATGTAACACTCATCAACATCCCGTTCGGTCTGCTGGTCTTTACTATCGGTGTCTTTCTGCTGCGGCCTGACCTTGCCAGGAATCCTGATCTAAAGCGGATATTATCCCCCGGACTTATAGCCTCCCTTGTAGGTCTGTTATTCTTCTTCACTGGTATTACTATTCCATCCCCGATCTCTGATTCTATCTCCCTTCTTGGTTCGGTCACGACCCCGCTTGCGATGATCGTGATAGGGGCCCTGCTGGCACCACTCCCACTCAGTTCGATGGTAGGTGATTTCCGGATCTGGGTGATTTCTGCCTTCCGACTTGTGATCATTCCAATTGTCCTGCTTCTCCTGCTCCGTCCGTTTGTATCTGACCCACTCCTCCTCAGTGTGCCGGTCATCCTTGCTGCAATGCCGGTGGCCGCAAATACGGTTCTGCTTGCAGAGGAGTACGGGGTGAATGCTGAGATTGCATCTAAAGGGGTGTTTATCTCAACGATCCTTTCACTGGCAACGATACCCGGGGTTGCGCTACTGCTCGGGGCAGGGTAATACCGGATAGTGATGCCCTGACTCCTGTGATTTTTGTCTTCTATCGGTTTCTTTATCCGTTAAGAAAGGGAGGATAGTATAGTGTCAGTCATCTTACGATTGATTCACATCAAGGTGTGATTTGATGACAACAAGAACAATATCAGTTCCTGTGTTTGATCAGGGAGATCACCGGTTACTTGTGGCTCAAAAACGTGAAGAGATCCTTCAGATTGGATCCCGATATGGGGTGTACAATATCAGATTATGTGGTTCTGTCTCGAGAGGTACAGATACTTCGCATAGTGACATCGATTTTCTCGTTTCGATGAAGGAAGGGAGAACACTTCTTGATCTCGGCTCCTTTCAGATGGATCTGAAAGCTCTTTTAGGATGTGATGTGGATGTCATGACTGATGGAGGTCTAAAGAAAAGGTTGAAAGAGCGTGTTCTTAAGGATGCAGTTCTCCTATGAGGATGGAAAAGGATCTGATATTGGATGTTCTCGATGCGATAGAAGCAATTGAGAGATATGCCTCCCGTGGGAAGGAGAGTTTCGAATCTGATGAACTGGTTCAGGTCTGGATTCTGTATCATCTGCAGATCATTGGGGAAGCATCGCGTGCAATGTCTAAAGAGGTCCATGATGCTGATCCAACTATTCCTTGGAAAGGGATAATCGGTATGAGAAATATTCTCGTTCACCAATACTCTTCCGTTGAACCATCGCTCATATGGGAGATGGTTGTGACAGATATTCCTGTTCTTA
>NZ_JAJRBM010000231.1 GCF_028679455.1 Methanospirillum sp.
ATCCGGATTTAGGATTCTCAAACATCAGGATAACAGTTCCCGGTATTACTCTCGTTGAATTTTCCAACTACTAGTACCTTTCTGTCCTATACGCCAGCCTAAAATCAGGAGCCTACCCTGTGGTGATTACAGTAACCCTATCGTTCAGCCTGATTCTCAAGCACCAATGAGGTCTAATGTCAATAATTTTCCATATTATGATAACATGATTAGAACACTAATTTTGTTGCGACAGGATGGATTATCCACGAGTAAGGATCCAGCATTTTACTCACCCGGGGAAGAAGAATTCCCGGTTTCTGCGGTCAGGGTATAATTCTCTGTGGGAATTGCAAACCCATCATTTTCTCTCCATCCCGCAAGATTCGTCTCTATAGATTGGAACATCCGGGTTCGTTCCTCCTCCGGCATAGCTGCAATTTGTGCGGCAATCGGAAAAATCGAGAAATATGCGGGGAGAAATTCGGTAAGTGATGGATGGCGGGCGATTTTCATACCGGACCGGATCTGTATATTTGAAAAACCGGCTTCCTCAACCAGGTTTCGTAGTTCCCGGGGGTTAGAAAGTGAACAGGCAGCCCGGAAAATTATCGTAGAATCCTCTCCAAAATACTCAGTAAAAACATCACATATTACTCCCACATGCGGGCTGTTCTCAGGACGGCCCCAGACATTTAATGCAAGCGTTCCTTGTGGTGTAAGGACTCTCTTCATCTCCTGAAGCGCTGTTGCTTTGTCCGGGAAAAACTGGAGCCCCTGCTGGCACAGAACCGTGTCAAATTCTCCGGCCATGAACGGCATGCTGGTTACGTCACTGTGATACCACTCGATGCCATTTACACCCTCGTGTTCTGCACATTTTCCCGCTACCCGGAGCATACCTTCATTAAGATCAACCGCTGCAATCCTACCATATGGTCCGACAATCCCCGCAGCTTTTCGTGCAACGATCCCGGTTCCACAGGCAACATCCAGAACTCTTTTTTTTGGGCAGACACCTCCGGCATTGATAAGATCTGATGTTAAGTCAGTCATCCATGTCGGGACGATATACCGTTCGTATGTTTCTGAATTATCATAGTTCATCTGCCATTTGAAGGTACTGTAGGGGGATGTGATATTTTTGTTACCCATCGGAATCACTAGGTAGTATATCGAGTGGTAAATTAGATCTCGAGGTAATCCTAGTACTGATGATCAAGAATCAATTATGCCAATTCTTAACATCGGATTACATTGATGATTTCTAAATATTTCCCACTTCAAGAAAATTTTATCTGGTTCATTACGCTGTATCCTCAGTAACTCAATCAGTTGTATCTGATATCATCTGAAAGCTTCAGCATATATAGTTACAGAAATGTCTCTTGCAGGGTCTCATTTTAACCCATTAATCTACAGGCTCCCAATTTCCCATTATGTAGGAATGGAAATTCTACAATATTTACATAGATATTTCTCATCGCAAGAATGACGATGATATATGCAGAATAACCGTGATATCGAGCATCAAACGCTCGGATTATTACGTCTCTATATTATTCCATTTACGTTAATCCTCTATATCGTTGCATTTTTGATCGGGTTAATTTAAGTTATGCTGCTATCGTCATGAACCCTGATCTCGGAATCAATGCTGAATTATTTGGATTTATTTCGGGGATATTTTTCATTGGGTATCTGATTTTTGAGATTCCTAGCAACCTTATGATGAAAAAATTCGGCGCCAGTTTTTGGATTTGCCGGATTATGATCTCATGGGGAGTAATTGCAGTTGCCACCGCTTTTGTTCAGAGTACATATGAATTGATAGTATTGAGGTTTCTACTCGGTATCGCCGAAGCAGGATTTTTTCCAGGTATGATCTGGTACTTGGGTACCTGGTTTCCAAAACGATATCTGGCCCGATCTATTGCCCTCTTTTCAACGGCAATCGTAATATCCAACATAATTGGTGCTCCGTTATCGATGTACATTATCGATACGGTGAACTGGGGATCAATTGCATCATGGAGATGGCTCTTCATTCTCGAAGGCATTCCTGCGATACTATTGGGGATTATTTCATTTTGGGTTTTGAGAAATGGCCCTGCTGATGCAGACTGGCTTGGCTCAGCAAATAAGGAATGGCTATTAAAGGAATTAGAATCCGAAAAGAAGATCGATTCACACACACACACCGTCTCATTTCGATATTGGCTGATTGGCGGATTCTGTTCTTCTCAGGGACCTACTTCTCAATGACTGTTGCGATGTATACGATTATTTTCTTTCTTCCCACTCTTTCAAATTCTGTTCTAGAGAATATGAGTTTTACTCTGATCGGTCTGCTGTTAGCAAACCCCTACGTGGTTACACTCATCTGCATGTGTCTGGTCTCCCATCATACTGATGTTATTGGTGAACGACTGTATCATACCGCTCTATTATTAGTTATTGCTGGTTTCGGGTTAATACTTGACCAATTTGAAACTGACCCATTACTTTCTCTCCTCGGAATCACCATTGCGTTATCGGGAGTACTTTCATTCATGGGCCCATTCTGGTCATATGTTCTCTCTTCACTCATCGAAGAAGAACAACCGGTAGGAGTAGCTATCATCAATTCAATAGGAAATCTTGGAGGCTTTGTAGGTCCGGTAATTACTGGTTTTCTTATATCTCAATTTGGTGCATTGAATGCTGGATGGTCGGTAATAGTGTTCATTCTCTGCATCGGGGCAATGATGGCATTTGTAGTGGAAAAAATTCCAAAACCAATGAGGAATTAACATCCCATTATCCTTCTCCTCTGATAACTCTGGAAAAATGTATATCTAAACGAGTACTGAAAACTTCATCATTATCCATCTGGCGACCATTTATAAAACACCTGATTCTACTCTTGAGTCAATTGGTCCATATAAGCAGACAATAATATAGAAAATGGTTGAACATCTGAATAGTTTGAGATGGGTCCAAAAAAAGGCTAACTC
>NZ_JAJRBM010000232.1 GCF_028679455.1 Methanospirillum sp.
ACAGATGTGGTACGTCGGTATGCAAAAGAAGACAGAAAAGGTGTTGAATGAAATTGGTTTGAAAGGACTCTTTGGAGAGAGGGTAAGGTATACCTAGTGATCATTTTGACGCTGATTAGGCCGGATGTACATCAGTGATCAACACCAACGATCTTACCTTCCTGAGTTCACTTCAGGAATTTCAGAATGAATCAGTAACCAGGATTGGGCATATCAATGAAGAGGTAAAACTCAGGCAGTGGGATGCTGTGAAAGTTGATCTGAAAAATTATCAGGGAGTTATCAAGACCGAGATAGATCATCTGAACTCGCTTCAGGTTTCTGAAAAAGTCTTACCCATACGGGAAAAGGCCATCGTAGCCCTTAATAAACAGGACACGATCATTCAAAAGACCCGGGATCTTTCGGAGCTCAACGAATCGGTAATTCCTGACCTTGCAGGCGATTATCTATCTAGTGCAATCGATACAGCACTAAAGTCTGCTCTATCCGGGAAAGAATGAAAAATTACTTCTTTTTTATAAAAAATTTGAAAGGAAATCCGGTACCGTGTTCATTCAGGAAGTTCTATGACTAATAAACGAGAACTTGGAGATCTCATCCGGAAAAAGAGACAGGCAGTTCTCATCGTCAACATCCATTCCCGCAAAGGGGAAAAGTTATTCTTCCGTGCTCTCGATCTTCTCCACCTTCAGGGTATTGATGTGATCGCATCATATCCTGTCAGAAAACCTGAGCGACTAAGAACGGTCGTCACCGAGGTACTGGATCAGGGACATCCTCTCATTATCGTTGGCGGAGGTGACGGGACATTTAACACCATCACCGATCTTTTTGTTCATATGGATACTGTTCTTGGTATCCTCCCGATGGGAACAGCGAATAATTTTGCTCGTTCTATGGGGATTCCCATGTCACTTGAAAAGGCCGTAGAGGTCATAGTTCATGGAAAAGTGGTTGATGTAGACCTCGGGATGATCAATGAACAGTATTTTATCAACATCGCCACGGTAGGATTTTCCCGGGATGTGATCTCGGCAACCCCGAGGCGTCTGAAGCGGTATCTTGGAGTTTTATCTTACCTTCTGTATGAGACCCGTTATCTCATCTCGCAACAACTGTTTTCCTGCTCTATCACCATCGACGGAGTAACTGAATGTATCAAAACAAGACAGTTGATCATTGCGAACGGTAGTTTTTACGGAACACGCAAGATCACCCCTGATGCCCATATCGATAATAAAACACTTATCATTTTTGCCATGGACTCGGAAAGTGAATGGCAGGGACTCAAGTTCTGGATAGGGTTTCTCCTTGGGCGGCATCTGGTATTTCCAGAGTCGCGGTTGTTCAAAGCGGAATCAGCGTGCATTCAGACTAAACCAAGGAAATACGTAATTATGGGGGGAGAAAAGATGACCCGGACACCAATCAGACTTACGATCGATCCGGCAGCGGTCACGATCATGGCTCCTGATTCATTTCGTGATCATGATGAACAACCTCTCCCACATTCGCAATTCCCCTGTCTTGATCCAGGGATCTCCTGATCTATCACAGAGACGGGTATGTTGCCTTTTCTTTTCCTTTTTGCCGTGAACTCCAGACTTTATACACCTCAAACCAGAGGACACTCAGAACACCGGCCAACACACAGGTGATGAGTTCTTCCCATGATATCGGAGCAAACCTGAAGAGATTCTGAAGTGAAGGGACAATAAGAATCAGGGCGAGACCGATAATTGTTCCGGCAAATACCCATCCCATCGCCTTGTTCGGAGTCTGGATTGTCTGAACCATAGTCTCTGACCATGAACGGTTTGTCAGGATCAGGAGCAGATTTGCAGTTACAATCGTCGTAAAGGTGAGCGTCCTTACCTCGGGTTCATTTAGACCCCTGCTTATCGCAGAGAGATACACCAGAAAGACAACTGCCAGTACCACAAATCCCTGAAGGAGACTCAGGAAGAGTGTCTTCCTGGTAAATAGCCGTTCGTCTCTCTGACGAGGGGGTCGATTCATAACATTTGATTCTTCTTTTTCAGACTCGAACACGACTGAACAGGCTGGGTCGATGATCAATTCAAGAAAGACGATATGGACCGGCATAAGAATGAGAGGCAGATTAAATAGCACGGGGATAAGTGACATCCCGGCAATCGGAACATGGATAGAGAAGATATATGCCATCGCTTTCTTCAGATTATCATAGATTCTCCTCCCTAACCTGACCGCAGATACAATCGAGGTGAAGTTATCGTCAAGCAGAACAAGTGAGGAAGCTTCCCTGGCGACATCAGTTCCCCTGCCTCCCATCGCAATTCCGATATCAGCAGACTTTAATGCCGGGGCATCGTTCACCCCGTCACCGGTCATAGCGACAACCTCCTGATTGGCTTTAAGGGCGTTGACGATCCGTAGTTTCTGCTCCGGTACAGCCCTTGCAAACAGAGTGGCAGTCCTGATTTTGTCTTTTAAATCCGCTTCCGATATCTGTTCAAGTTCTGACCCGGTAATACATTCATCTGCATGATGAAGACCGATCTGCTGTGCAATGCTTCGTGCAGTCAGTGGATAGTCTCCGGTGATCATGATAACCCGAATCCCGGCTGAATGACATTCTTTCACAGCTTCGAGAATTCCAGGCCGTATTGGATCTGCGAATCCAATCAGTCCCAGGAACACAAATTCAAAATCATGTTGCCCATCAGGGAGTTCAGGAAGAACAAACGAAGATTTCGCCACCCCTAGAATACGGAGTCCTTTTGCGGCGAGTGTGTTGATCTGCCTGGCCAGCATTTCCCGGTCTGGTTCAGGAAGATGACAGAGATCAGCAATTGCCTCGGGCGCTCCTTTTGACGCAATTATAAACTCATTTCCATCAGGGGATTGCCAGACATTAGACATTGCCAGGAGTTCGGGTGAAAGGGGATATTCTACAATAAGGTCCCAGCCGGTGTGGATATGTTCAGTTTTGCCAAAATCACCATCCGACAGGCGGATGAGTGCTTTTTCCATCGGATCGAAGGGATCTTTTTTGCAGGCAAGGATGGCGTACTCAGATAATTCATGGCAGATGTCAGGAACTGAATTTGCTCCGGTTGGATCATGGTCACCGATCACCCCATCGGCAAAAAAGGTCTGAACCGTCATTTTGTTCTGGGTGAGGGTACCGGTTTTGTCTACACAAAGCACCGTTGCAGAACCAAGAGTCTCAATCGCCGGAACATGACGTGTTAATACCTGTTTTTGTGAGATCCTCCATGCACCAAGAGCAAGAAATATTGTCAGGACAACCGGAAATTCTTCAGGGAGGATAGCCATAGCCAGCGTGATCCCGGCAAGAAGGCCGGATATCCAGTCTGCCTGTGTAAACCCATATACTATCACGATGATCAGACACAGGAGCAGCCCGACGATGGCGATGGTCTTGACCATCCAGGAGATCTCTGTTTTCAGTCTGGTGTCATCCCGATCCACGGTCTGCAAAACGGTGCCTATCTTTCCCATCTCGGTCCGGGGGCCTGTTGCTCTGACCTCCGCAAGACCCTGCCCCTGAACAACCATAGTGCCGGAGTAGATGAAGGGCAGGTCATCTCCTCCCGGATGCTGCCCGGCTTGTCCTTTTACCCAGGGAATTTTTCTGACCGGGACCGACTCTCCGGTCAGAAGCGATTCATCCACTGAAATATGGTTTGATGAGAGAAGAATCCCATCTGCAGGCACCCGGTCTCCTTCTGAGAGGATGAGAATATCACCGGTTACCACTTCCCTGCCTGCGATTCGTTTCTGTTCTCCGTCTCTGATTACCAGAGCACGGGGACTGGAAAGATTTCGTAACGCTTCCAGGGCCTTTTCAGTCTTCTGCTCCTGGTACACCGTAATCCCGATGATGACAACCACGAAACTCATCAGCATGATGCCTTCGGTAACATCACCAAGGAAGAAGTAGATCAGCCCGCTTGCTACCAGAAGGATGAACATTGGTTCTTTGACTACTTCTAAGATGATCCCGGGAATGCCGTGTTTTTGTGCTTCCGGGAGTTCATTGTATCCTTCGGTTCTGATCTTTTCAGCTGCCTGCTCGCTGGAAAGGCCTTTGATCGCATCAATTTCGAGGATAGTCATGATTGATACCAATTCTTCAGATATTTGGTTCGTTGCCGGTGTCTATCTCATCAATATACGATATCCTGATTGCAGAATCTGATCGTTGCACCCATTCAACGGTTACGTCAAATGAGACCTATGAGCTGATAAGAAGTTCGATAAAAAAAAAGTAACCCGTGCATCCTCCTTCTTTACTGGCTCTGAATAAAAAGAAGATCATTTCCTCAGTTTCAGGGAGGTTTTTTCCTCGTCTGCATATTCTTGGATCACCATTTTAAACGATTTTGGTTTATCTTCTTTGACACTCTCAATCTGTTTTATTGCTTTTTTCAATGATTCGGGGTTCATCAGGGCTGAAGCCAGACAATACAGAGTTGCAGATCGTCCGGGGTTATATTTCTCCAGCATTATCTCAAGAATATTCTTTCTCTCACCTTGTTCATGTAAGAACTCCTTAATTCCTGTTTTTTTAATCTCTTGAATATTTGAAAGACATTTCTGGTGTGTGACAAAACTATCTGCATCAAACCATGTGTCGAATTTTTTACACGGGAATTCAGAACAATCCGCACAGGTTTCATAGTCTCGTTTCATTGAACAACATCGGAATATGGAACAATAGGAACAATGGGCATCGGGTCCACACCCCATACATCGGGATTTTGCTTTTGATTGAAACCTGGGGCATAATCCACAGGATATTCCACAACAACCGATCAAATTGTATTCTTTCATATTTTCTTAATATTCCTCTTATTCTTAAAAATATTGGTCGATTGCTGATGATTTAGCATAAACCTGTGGAGTTACTGGTAGTCTGTTTCCAGCTGATAAACCTCTGTAGTTCGCTAACTCATTTATGGGTCTCCATAGGCTCTAGAATGTCAAGTTCATAAGGAGGAATTTCGTAGTTATATCATCCGATCTATATATCAGTAGTAAAAAATTTTTGTTGTGTTAACCGGGTATTCAAGAATGAATCGGACGACATTTATATGAAATACTGGGGCAGTCCGGGTATAGTTAAATACTGTCAGGTCGGCGATTTATGGCTGATGTCAAAAATGGAAGTCACTTATCGCTTGATTATCGCTTGAACCTACCGGAGTGTTCCTGAATATATCCATGATAACCATAATTATCTGGTTTCAATTCCTTGTAGCGGGAGAGTGGGAGAAAGCGGGAAGATCGCGGGATCTTCCCGCCCTGAAACAAAGGATATTGCGGGCTCTAATATAGAATATCTGTAAGTATTCAGTGATCTGAAGTTACCGTCCTTTTTTCATTTTATTTTTCTACAAAATCTTGCAATTGGAACTTATTTTGGAATATTAGGTGAACCGAAAGTTATATCGATTTTAAGATAT
>NZ_JAJRBM010000233.1 GCF_028679455.1 Methanospirillum sp.
TGTTGATGTTCCTCATCTTGCAGATGGGAGAATTATCGTTAACCCCCAGGAGTTTGAAGCAGTAGAGTACCAGATGATCAGGGATAAGATCGATGTCGGTGTGCTCTATCCATTCATTACTGATACAAATATTGAAGATATCACCTGTGATGGGCTTGGCCCCATATTCATTGAGCATAAGATCTTTAAAGGATTAAAATCAGTTGTCGGGTTTGATAACGAACCAGTTCTTGATGACTTCTGTATTAAACTCGCAGAGAAATCGCGACGTCCGATCACCTATCGCAATCCGATTGTTGATGCCACCCTCCCTGATGGTTCCCGTATCAATATCGTGTATTCTTCTGAGATCAGCAGGAGAGGGAGTAATTTCACCATCCGTAAGGCAATGGATGATGTTATCTCGATCACCAAACTTGTTGAGTTTGGAACCTGCAGTTATTCCCTGGCTGCATACTTGTGGATCTGCATTGAGAACGGCATGTCCCTGTTCATGTCAGGGGAAACCGCAAGCGGTAAAACAACCAGTATGAACGCACTCACTACCTTCATATCCCCTGAAGGGAAGATTGTCAGTATAGAGGATACTCCTGAAGTTATTATTCCTCACCGGAACTGGTCACGTGAAGTTTCAAAAGGGAAAGGCAAAGGTGAAGGAGAAGGTGGGGATGTTACCATGTTCGACCTGCTCCGTGCTGCACTGCGTCAGCGACCAAACATGATCATCGTCGGAGAAATTCGTGGTGTCGAAGGGTCGGTGGCATTTGGTGCGATGCAGACCGGACACCCGGTGATGTCCACATTCCATGCTTCATCTGTTGAAAAACTCATCCAGCGTCTCACTGGAGATCCTATCAGTATCCCAAAAACTTTCATCGATAATCTCAATCTGGTCGTGATTCAGAGTGCGGTACGCAGACCTGATGGGAGTATGGTACGCCGTCAACTGGCAGTAAGTGAACTGGTTGGATATGACGCTGAAAGTGGAGGTTTCTCGTTTGTGGAAGTTTTCACCTGGGATCCGGTTACTGATACCCATGAATTCACCGGGAAAGGCTCAAGCTTTCTGTTGGAAAGTAAGATCGCTACTATGTTAGGTATCCCTGAACACAAAAAGGCACAGATCTATATGGAAGTAGAGAAACGTGCAAAAATTCTGGAACGCCTGCATAAAGCCGGGTATACCGATTTTATTGAACTCCATAATATGCTGACCAAACTGAAAAAGCAAGGTCTGCTCAATATCGACATATGAGGATTTGACCATCGTGTTTGAGAGTATTTTTGATCGTATCCGTAAAGCGAACAATGGAACCATCCCGTTTGAGGGGACAGTCCGGACATTTCGTGCTAAATTATACAAATTTTTTGTTGAAGACAAGATGATGGGCTCTGATCTGCTCTTCATGCTTACGTACATGGCAGCAATCCTCACTGCCAATGCATCCCGACCTGAAATTTTTTCCTATACTGGTGCCCGTCGTGAGTATGTTTCAACCAAATATATCTACCGTGCTGATATCCTGGTTAAACGGTGGGGGTACAGTTATGTGGAAGCGCTTGTTAACGTAGCCAAGAAGATCGAGAATGAGATGCTCTTCTCGATGGTAAACCGGTATGCAAATGCAATTGAGTCAGGAGTTCCTGATGAAGACTTCCTGACACGTGAACTGGATACTACACGTAATGTGTATCGCTCATCGTATGAACAGGGGCTTGAGATGTTGAAAAAGTGGGGTGATGCTTATATCTCCCTGCTCTTTACCGGAGCTTTGGTTGGCATCATTATCATGATGTCAATTGCCATCTATGCTCCAGCTGATGTGCAAGGCACCCTGAACATGTCATATATGATCATTGTATCGATATCTGTGCTTGGAATCACCACCATGTTCAAGGCAGTGCCTAGTGATCCAAAGACCCATGGACTACCCCAGGGATCTCCTGAACAGAATATGATACATCGGATGGAACGTAAGGTTGTTCCGATATTGGCTGTGATTGTTCTTCTGCTTCTACTCCTGGGGATGAATTATGGTCTTATACTCATGCTTATCGGCATGCTTCTCTTTCCTCTTGGTATCATCGGGTTTATTGATGATGGAAATATTACCCTTCGTGACGCGGAGTTTCCGACATTTATTCGCAGTGTAGGCGCTATTCAGGGTGGAAAGGGGACGACCATCGGGCCGGCATTAGCAGAGATAGAGAAAAAATCATTAAAAACCCTTGAACCACTGATCAACGGGGTATATACCAAACTTAACCTGGGGCTTGATGATAAGCGGAGTTGGCAGCGGTTTATCAACGACAGTGGTAGCTATCTGATCTATAAATATCTGAATATTTATCGTGATTCGATTGAGATCGGAGGAAAAGCCGAAAAAATTGGTGAAGTTGTGAGTTCTTCTATGCTGGATCAGGTGTTACTGCGGGAACACCGGCACACACTATCAATGGGTTTTATCACTCTTCTGGTCCCGATGCACGCGATGATGGTCTCGCTTTTTATTGCCCTCTACCAGGTTCTGGTAACTATGTCAGAAGCGATCACCTCAAAAATGGCAAGTCTCGGTGAGGCCAGTGCAGCGTTATCTTCGGGTCAGGGAGCTTCAATTGCTTCTTCTGTATCTGGCAGTCTCTTCGTCTTTGCAAATTTTGATGCAAAACAGATGGGTACATATGTAGTAATAACAACAACCCTGTTATTGATAGCGAATACGTTTGCAGGAAAGGTCGTATCCGGAGGAGACAGGTCACTGCTCTACTTTTTCGCAAGCCTTCTCTGTGCTGTAACAGGAATAATCTATATCGCAGCCCCGATCATTATCACAATGTTATTTAAGATTCCCACCTTTGAAGGAGTATAAGGATGGTTCAGCTAACAGATTCTACCCGTCGTCTCATCATTTTTATTACCATAGTGCTCGGCGGTTCAATTCTCTTAATCTTCGATATCCCGGTTTTGTACCTGATGATGGTTGTGATTGGGCTTGCTCTTAGTCTGATGATTGCAA
>NZ_JAJRBM010000234.1 GCF_028679455.1 Methanospirillum sp.
GATTATTTTGATTCTGAAGAATACCAGGATGCCTGGGACGAAAAGTGGAAAACGATAAAAGATCCCCGCCCATGGACCGAGCGTATCTATGGCAAGGGTAATTATTCCTTTACCATTGACACCCAGAGCATTGATTCCTATAATATTCAGATCAAAGTTCCAGAAGCAATCAATACCTCGTATATCCCTAAATCAGATGCAAAATACATAACCGAACAGAATGAGATCAAAAAAGTGATAAGCAATTTCTTTACCGGGTTCAATGAGAATTTGAGTGCTTATTACTTCACCAACATCACCACCTTCTTTGTCTCTGATCTGACCGCTCCGGAAACGATCAAACCCATATACGATTCCTATGTACAGGCCCGTGGGTCCGGGTTAACAGTGAAAGACGTATTGGTCGATGATATTCTGGTACGGGGCGACATCGGGAAGGACAATACGCTTATTCGGGCTACCACGGCAACCGTACGGGGGAATCTGGAGATTATGCAGAATAATGTTGAGAAAACAGTTCCTTTCGATATCGATCTTGTAAAAGAATCAGACGAATGGAAATTAAGGACCGTACCAGATATCAGATCCTAATTTTTTTAACTTACCCTCACAACTAACCTGATCCGTTTTTCCCGGAACCTATTGACCGGGTCGGACAACTAACTCAAAAGAGAATGAAACACCGTTGGTGTTTCATAAAGAATATTTTATTTAATCAAATTTTCGCTTATCCATTGACTGGATGTAGGTAATCTCTTTAGCTACCGTAATTTTATCAGTCATGTCATCAGGGATTGGGAGTTCAAAGTTCTCGAAATCTGCAAGATCCATTAACTGGGCAATGTTTCCCGCAATAGAAATAACCTGGGCGTTCTTCCGCTCAACAATCGGAGCATATACCTTTGCTGACACCGGCTGAACAACAGACCGCTTTACTCCATCAAAAATACCGGATACATCAAGTCGTGCCTTTGCAGCACCATGCTTCCCAGGCTTGGATATACTGATGGAGAGGATTTTACAAGGTTCATCATCAACCAGCATATATTTCCCCTCTTTCAGTTTACCTACTTCAGTCTGTTCCTTCATAAAACACCTAATTCAAAGCTGATTATATGTATCGAGCCACCCACACATAAATACACCGTAACGGACGCCTGGTAGCGATATTCATGGACTTCTTTTCAGCATGTAATTCAATGGCAGCATCGGTCAAAAATGCGATCATTCCCCTCTGCGGGACAGAAGAGGGAGCTCGCATGATCGGTATGGGAGCGGACGGAACCCCGACCAAGCAGATCGATAAGGTTGCTGAAGACCTGGTTATTGCCTCTCTCAGAGAACATGGACTCTGTAAAACTCTTATCAGTGAAGAGATTGGTAAAATCACCATCGGTGGAGAGAAAGGAACAATCTACCTGGATCCGGTTGATGGCACATTTAATGCGGTCATGAATATCCCATTTTACGCCCTTTCAATCGCCTACGCGGAAGAAGGGCAGATCATGAAGGCATTTGTTCAGAATCTTGCAACCGGGGAGACATTTACTGCAGAGAAGGGAAAAGGGGCATACCTGAATGGGTCACCGATTCAGGTATCAGCAGTTGTCGATCTCCAGACCAGCGCGATGAGTATCTATGGAAAACATTTTCAGCAGGATCGAATCTTCAACCTGATGCAGAAGATAAGGCGGTTCAGGCAGTTTGGTGCGTCAGCGTTAGAGATATCGTACGTTGCGGCGGGCAGGATTGATGGGTTTGTAGACCTGAGAAAAACGCTCAGAGTCACTGATGCAGCAGCAGGGGTTTTAATCTGTGAAGAGGCAGGGGGTCAGGTCACTGATCTGGACGGACGAAGGATCGTCTTTGCTGATGAGGTCACTATCGGCACGTGTCTGATAGCTACAAACGGGCACCTGCATCGGAAAGTAATCGAATATCTTCGGTGATGTGGATGGACATTCTGATAATAATCCGGATTGAAGACCCCCGCATTCGCAAGTACGCAGAACAACTCGGATGTCATCTTACCAATATTGGGCACCATATCCGGTTTGGACCAGAGAATCTTCACGAAGGTGGGGACAAGCTTTTCGATCCTGCCCATCCACCAGACCTGGTTGTAGTGGTTGGGGGAGACGGGACCATTCTGCTCACTGCCCAACACATGCCGATTCAGATTCCCTTGATCGGGGTAAACTGGGGAGAAGTCGGATTCCTTGCAGATCTTGAACCCGATGAAGCCTTTGCTTTTTTTGATCAGATGAAGGTGCCGATACAGACAGAACAACGGATGCGAATCTCGCTTGCAATCGATGGCAGATATACCGGAGATGCTCTTAACGAAGCGCTTATTGTTACTGATCGCCCTGCAAAGATGCTCAAGTTTCTCATACACATAAATGGCGTGATCGCTGAGCGCTTCAGGGCTGACGGACTGCTCATCAGTACCCCGACCGGGTCAACCGCGTATGCCATGAGTGCAGGTGGTCCAATCGTAGATCCACGCGTGGAAGGATTTTTGATGGTTCCAATCGCTCCATTCATGCTCTCCAACCGGCCACATCTCATTGATTCATCCCGGACCGTGCGGGTTACCCTGGAAGCTGAGAAACCTGCAAAACTGGTGATTGACGGACAGATTATTTGTCATATCGGTGAGATGAGTACGATTGATATCACCCGCTCTCAACATCCGGCTCTGTTTGTTGACGCTGGGGAGAATTTTTTTGAAAAAATTAACAGGAAACTGAGGCACCTCTAATGCTAACCGCATCCCATGAAATATATCGGTTTCATGTTTTTTCACCACATATCGGGCTACTTCAAGCGGTATCAGATCCATCAGGGATGAGGAATATTAACTATGAGTAATGACGTACAATTACGGGTATCAGGATGCAGATGAGACGTCAGGCTATTCTTCTGATCATATTCTGCTCAGCTCTGGTGGCATCTTCCTATGCACAAACCGGAGAGGAGTGGTTCGAGATAGGAAGCACACATTTCGATAACTCCTCGTTCCTCGAGGCAATTAGCGCATGGGAAAAGGCAGCTGAAGAAGATCCAAGTCTTTCAGCAAATGCATGGTATAATATCGGACTTGCCTATGCTGGTATGGAACAGTATGAACAGGCAGTCCAATCTTGGGATAAAACGATTGCAATAGCCCCGGACTCACCCATCGCGTATGACAATAAGGGGACCGCACTTGCTCTTCTGGGCAGGAATGATGAAGCGCTCGCCGCATACGATATGGCAATCAAACTGGATCCAGACCAGACTAAGTTTAAATCAGACAAGGAAATGCTTGTCAAAGGGTTGAACAATACAAAAACCCCCCTTTCAACAGCTGGTGTAATAGGAGCAGTCCTGATTGCAGGAGCTCTTCTGGTATACCGGCGCAGGATCTGATATCACCACACGGTGTATCCCCTCCAAAATAGGTTCTTTTTTCCCGGTTTCATTTCACCTTTTCGTCGTCATCTGCCAAAGGGTAACATGGAGATGAGTCTGACAAGGGTAATGCAAACCAATTCATGGTGCGTATAACAAACACAGACAAGCAGAAGGCATTTGTATCACTTCAAAGATACGGGGAGCTATGAGAACAAGACTGATGCAATGGTTCAAAATGTCAATACTGCTTACGGTTATTCTATCATTCCTCCTGTCCGGGATGGTGGCAGCAGAACAGGGAGTTGATATTATCGGTACCCGGATCGTGGTTCCCTCCTCACTTTATACCGGGGTATCTGATGAGGTTCAGGATTTTATCAGAAATGACGGATCCGACCAGGCAGGTCCTTTTGCAATTCAATACTATCTCTCTCGTGATCCTGATCAGATCGAGGGGCAGATTCTGATTGGAACCTGGAAGATTGACGGTCTGAAACCGGGTGCCCGGAAATATGGAAATACCACGATCACCGTTCCTTCAGGAACAGATCCTGGTGAATATTACCTGTTCAGATGGATTGACCAGGCAGGAGCAGTTGCCGGAGAACAATCAAGCAATAATATCCAGCGATCACAATCAACAATTCATGTGATCACCGGGAAAACCGGTACCTATGAAGGAATTGGGACGATTATTCAAGCCACCGGAACTGCCGGTAGCCAGATCCCGGTAACGGTGGTCATCAACCAGACCGTACCAAAAGAAGAAGAATCCGGGTTGATCTATCTGTTCCTCTCCCAAGGTACCATGCCTGACTCATCACTCATCAGCCTCGGTACTGTTTCAATTCCCCAATCCCCTTCACCTGGCGAACATGAAGTCCTGGGAGCCGTATCGGTGCCGCCGGATACCGCTGAAGGCACCTATTATGTATTCACCTCCTTTCTCCCGGCAGAACAGGTAAGGGGAGAGGGAACCCCTGTTTCCTTCTGGTATAACGAAGATCCAATCCAGATCACCAGAGCCACAGGTGTTGTATCATCCGAAGAAAAAGGACAGGATCTGCAAAAACAGAAAGAACCTGATGTAGTTTTAATTGAGAATGAACAGCCGGACGAAGCATTCATTGGTGACACCTTTACGATTACTGATTCAATTAAAAATGTCGGAGGTGCTGAAGCCAATATTGCTAAAGTCGAATATTTACTCTCCCCTGATTCAGATGGTACGAAAGGAACACATCTGGCCTGGAGAACAGTTCTAAGTCTGAAGCCGGACCAGACTAGCACCGAGCAGAAACAACTGGGTGTGCCGTCATATTTCAAGTCAGGATTATTCTATCTGGCTAAAAAGATTGCAGTAACTGCTGCAATACCTGAAAAGGACTCGGATAACAACTGGTGGGTGAGCAGTAAACCGATCCATATCAGATATAATCCTGCGTCTCCAATCCCTGACCTGACTCATATCAGAACGGTATGGCCACATATAATACCGGGAGAATCAGGATCGATCACTGATACCATCACCAATATCGGGCATGGATGCGCCCATGATGTGGCAATCGCTTATTATCTCTCTCCCTATCAGGAGTTTGAGATGGCAACTGCACACTACCTCGGAGTATGGAGACTGGATTCGATCTGCCCGCTTGAGCAGAAGACAAACAGCACACCGGTCATGATCCCGACAGACCTTGCTCCCGGAGAGTATTACCTCTACTCGGTCATTGATCCCTGCTCATTCATGCCTGAATGCGGAGAAGAAATGCCAGAACTGGAAAAATCCAATAATATGAATATCGGAAAGATCATGATCGGTCCATGTGCGTTTTGCTGATGAGACAGCCTTTACGTAAACCAGGATCCAGCCACCCCATATCCCGGATACTTTTTTGCTGATCCTGAGTAAGTAATCCACATGGCTGGCAATTTAATGAGTCCTGCCCAATCCGGCCAGACCGACAGTGGCTCAATGTTTGGTTCCTCTCAATCGGGAAGACCAGGGCATGAAACTAATACGGAAGAGTCCTTTCAGATTGTCGAATTTCTATTAGGGCAGGATCACTATGCAATCAACCTCTTTGATGTGAAAGAGATTGTTGAATATGCAAGGATCACCAGGTTGCCAAACAGTCCTCCATATATCAAAGGGATTATTGACCTGAGAGGTGAGATCACAACGATAATTGATCTCAAACAGCAACTGGCCATAACCGCAGAGAGCGCAACGAGTGAAGAAAATTCTCGCATTATTGTGCTTGACGACCGGTTGACCAGTTCCAAGACCGGAATCATGGTCGATGATGTGCTTACTGTCTCAACCTGTTATTCAGATCAGGTTGATGTGACTGCAACATCCGGAGATGATGGTTCGCACATTATGGGAATTATCAAAAAACAGACCCGGGATAAAGAGAAGGAAGTGACTCAGTTGATCATCTGGCTGGATATTAAAAGTCTCTTCACTGCCATGGAACAGAATTAATCTCCCCTGGTTTAGTCAGGCCTCTTCAACCATCATCTCATAATTGATTACATTTTCAGCAATATCAGCAGAATATTCGCCGGTTCTGCGGATACTATCGGCAATATTCCGAATAGGAACTGCGACCGTTGTTGGAAGACTGAGTATCCCTGAATTAATACGATTATAATTTTCTTCCAGGTGATGAATCGACTCGATCATCCGGTTAGCTTTTTTCAGATCATGGGAAAAGAACGCTTCAACGCTCTTTTCAAATACCTGAATTGCTCCTTCAGAAGCAGTCAGGATGAGGGATGAGAGATCATCTCCGACATCATCCGTCTTGATCTTCATGGCATTATGAGCTATCCTGACTCCGTGATCTCCAACCCGCTCCATGATCCTCCCTACCTGAAAGTGAGGGAGCATCCTGACAATAGAAGTGTTCATCTTACGGGAGAGATGGATGTTCTGCATGATCATATTGGTCTGTCTGGCAATGAGCCAGAACAGACGATCAACATCGTTGTCCCGGTCCATCACATCTTCTGCGAGAGCATGATCATTGTGCAGCAGTGATTCTATAGCATCATGATGCATTCCTTTTACGATCACAAACATCCGCTTCAGGGAGTTTTCAAAGGGCATCTCAAGAGGATTGAGGAGATCTTTCAGAAGTATTGACTGATCGGTCTCTTCAACACATTCAGGACCGATCACCATCGATGAGAACTCACGAAGTTTAACTCTGATCTGCCCGGGAATACGGTCTTTCGTGGTTATCCGGATTGCACTGTACCCCGCGATATACGTCCCTATCAGAAGACGAAGAAAATATTCAGGTTCAGTCTGCTGATCCACCATGAGTTCTTTGACCCGCTGGATCTGATCACCGCTAATATTCTTGGTAACCATGAGGGTGCCATCAGGCTGAATGAGAACACCAAGCGGGTCATTCTTTTTGATATGCAGTGACTCAACCCAGTTCTTAGGAAGAGTGATCACATAGGACGAACCCCCGGTCATCTGCACTCGTCTGATTTCCATATATTTTTAACCTGTAAATAGAGTTCTCCTCCAATCCATATAGATAGTTTGAATTTGTACCGAACTATGGAGGGCCCAAAGTAACCAGGATCACAAGAACCTTCACGCTCGGCAGAGAAACCAAGGTACCAGATATGCATGATCTGCCAGTAGCATTTCAGGTAGTCAGTTCATGGGATTCAGCAGATATTATTGCACTCTATCAGTCAGCTGGGTGGTGGCGCGACTGGTATGATCCTGCAGGCATTGTACCGCTGATTCAGGGGAGTTTCGTCTTTGTAGTCGCGGTACAACAGGAAACCGGAAAGGCAGTAGCAATGGGGAGGATATTATCAGACCGGGTTGCAACCGGATATATCCAGGATCTCTGTGTGCTTACTGAACTGCGTGGCAGGCACATCGGTGTTGGCCTCTTGAATTTTCTCATTGCAGAAGCGAAGAGAAGGGGGATTTCATCCCTGTATCTGGTAGCAGAACCTGATACCCGGGACTTCTATGAAAAATCAGGTTTTATCTGTAATAGCGGCATGATATTTCTGACGAACACTCTGGAAGAGTCGTATGAAACTTGATGATGCAGACTTTCACCCGATTACGCTTGACGATAAGAAAATTTTTGAAGATGTCTACTCCCGCTACCCGATAGAACATTCTGAGAACACCTTTGGTACACTCTACTGCTGGCGCCATTACGGCCATTACGAGATTGCAGTGATAGAAGGATGCCTGATCATCAGAGGAAGCACGGATTCATATACCTCTCTCCGTGCTCCAATCGGCCCGAAAAATCCGGATGTGCTGAATGCAGTCATTGATCTTGCGGTTGCTACCGGAGAACAGGCACCATTTCTGGTGCTTGAACCCTGGCAGTATCAGTGGATCCAGGAGGTCAGGCCAGAACTTGTGTTGAAACCGGATCGTGAATTTTTTGATTATGTGTATGAGACAGCGGATCTTGCAAATCTTGAGGGAAAACCATACCTGATGATCAGAAAACAACTGAACAAATTCAGGAAGAAATGCCCGTCAACCGTTGAGCCGATCACAGAAACAAATTTTGATGAGGTGAAGGAGTTTCTCAAACGCTGGTGTGAATGGCGTGAATGTGACAAATATACCATCCTCAAACATGAGAAAGAAGCTCTCTGGGAGTCTCTTGAGGTGTTTGAAGAACTCGGGTTCGAAGGAGTGGCAGTGAAACCTCACGGAGAGATAGGGGGGATTGCCATTTTTGAAGAACTCAATCCCTGGACTAGCGTGGTACATTATGAGAAAGGTTTGCCTGATTGTGAGGGTATTTACAAAGAGATCAACTATCAGACCGCTGATCTTCTCCGTACCCGGTACAGGTTCATCAATCGTGAAAGTGATATGGGTCTTCCAGGACTGAGAGAGGCAAAAGAGCGGTATCATCCCCACCATATGGCTGAACTTCACTATCTTGACCTGTTACATACCGATCTCTCATAAGTTCTGATTCCCAGATATCCCCGGGATAGTAAAATTTCAGAGTAATTCCCGGGGAAGAATATTATCACATTTATTTTATACTTATATATCAATACTAAAAATGCGATAATGCTCCGCCCTATGGTTTTTCGGGCACAAACAATCATTTCCGTTCTACTGGCAGGTAGTATCCTCATGCTTCTTCTGGTATCCCAATCCTGTATCGCAGAGATCTCGATCGGGACCGTCATCGATACGGTCGGGATGGCACATGACCAGACGATGATCTCACAACAATACGGAAACCCGGTGATAAACGGATCTGCCTCACTTTTTCGTGACTCGACCATGACCAACGGGGGAGATCTGAAACTGGTTAAGACCGTCTCATCAGGTGGAGAATCAGCAGAGAAACAGATGATTGAGGCGCAGAAGGTGCTCAGTTATGACGCAGGTTCTACTGGTAGTCACCTTGCAGCAAGTGAAGAGATGATAACTACCACTGCTCATGCAGCTGATGATAACGCATCAGCACTCTGTGTTCTGGCATCTGGAGATTCAAGCCAGGCAAATACGTCATTCACTGCGTCAGCATCTCTCGATATAGCCAGTGCAACAACCCTGCAGATGGCGACCAGAACCAGGATCTCCACCAGTGATCTTCAGTACGCAGTTAGTGCAAACACCTCCCAACCCGGAGGGAACCGATCTAATCCGGCTCTGATAACCACTACCTTCAGGTATGGAACAGAAACTGCAGATGAGATGAACCTGGTATCAGACAGGTCAAAGATTGCCGGACTCTTCGATCTCTTTAACAGAGTGTATCATGCCGGAGAAGAGGCGACGATTCAGGCAGAGACACAGGGATCAGGAATGGTCACTGCAAAGACGATTGCTGAACACAACTATGCTCCAAAGAATACGACCGGGCAGGTGGAATGGACCGGATCAACCGTATATGCCTCAACCCTCCTCACCAACGGAGGAGATCTGGATGAGACCCGTACCCTTGCAGCTGATAACGATCTAACCTCCCAGCGGGTGGTAAATTACCATGCAAACGGATCCAATTCAATGCAGAGTGAAGAACGGCTTGTGGTGGTGAAAAAGGTATTAAGTGGTTTGAATACTTCGTCTGATCCAAGTTGTGTCTTCGGAGGCCAGAGTAGCGACTCGAATGTGACGAATATTCCAGTCCAGTCAGTGAGTGCCTCTTCCCAGGTGATGGGAGTTGACTCTGCCCAGATCGTATCCCGTGCATCAATGGACATTGGCAGTGATAACAATGGAACTTCGCCGGTGGTAGTGCGTTATCAGGCTGATGTCACCTCACCGGTTCAGTTTGATGCAACCATTCTGCAGCGTATGACCGATCCAGACAAAGATGGCAGGTTCGAGGATCTGAATGGAAACGGACGACAGGATATGCAGGATCTGGTGCTTCTCTTTAAGAATTTTGAGTGGCTTTCAAAGAGCAGTATCTCAACCAGGTTTGATTATAATTCCAATGGAAGGGTTGATCTTGCTGATTTGACCTTTGCGTTCAAACAAGTCAGGCAAAAATGAATAATACCGGATCCCGGTTTAAGTCCCATTATAAATGAGGATCCGATAATCATGTATCTTTATCAGCAAATCAAAACATAATATCAACAGAGTCCGGGGGTCAGGTCAGGTGCAGGAATTACCCGTCATTCGTGTTCTGTTCGTTGATGATAACGAAGATATCGGCAATATTTTTAAATCATTTCTTGAGGCGAAAAAACAGTTTCAGGTCACCGCCTGCACATCGGCAGCAGAAGGTCTTGAATTTTTGTCATCTCATCTGGTTGATGCAATTATTTCTGATTATGCCATGCCGGAGATAAACGGAATCGCTTTTCTGGAGATCATCAAGCATCAGTTTCCTGACATGCCGTTTATCATGCTGACCGGTGAAGACACCAAGGAGATTGCAATCGCCGCCCTGAATGCAGGTGCTGACTTTTACCAGAATAAATCGGATGAACTGGATATACAGACCCTTGATATCGCAAAAAAAATCAGGGTCCTGGTCTCAAAACGAGATGCAGAGAGAGCAATCAGGCGAAAGGATGCCATTCTTGAAGCCATCAGTTATGCAGCAGATCAATATCTGAAAGGATCAATTCTTCATATTGATTCGCGTGACATTCTCGGTCGTCTTGGCATAGCGACAGGAGCAGATCTGGTATATCTGGTTAATACCGTGGATTGTGATACCGAGTGTTTCAGGTATGAAATATCAGTGTTATGGTCAAAGAATGAAGACATGATACCGGTCTCCCCTTCGGGATGGCCGGAGAAGTGGCACCATCTATTGACTGAACAAAAATTCTATTCAGGAGATATTACCACCGCATCCCGAAGCGAATCTGATTTTCTTCGAAATTCAGGGATTACTTCCCTGCTTATCATCCCAGTCAGTGCTAATGCACAACTCTGCGGGTACTTAGTCTTTGAGGATCGGGAACATGAGATCAGGCGATCTGCCATAGAGATACAGACACTCAATATGGCAGCTGAGATCATTGGATCTGCCCGGTACCGGAGTCATATCGAAGAATTTTATAAGACTCCGGCTGAAGAAGCGAATCTTGGGATTTTCCTGCTTTGCAGCAAAGAATTGAGATATGTAAACCCTCGTATCTGCATGATATTTGGATACCGAAAGGAAGAACTCCTGAAATTAAAAGATCCACTCGTTCTCATTCACCCGTCAGATCGTGAGATCTTTCAGGATCATATTACAAAGACGCTGGAAGGAGCAGATCCTACTCATCATTTCGAATGTGTCGGTATCAGAAAAGATGGACGGGAGATCTATCTAGAGATCTATCTGACCTCCATCAAAAATCAGAATTCCATGTGTATTGCCGGTAATCTCATCGATGTGACTGATCGGAAAATTATCCAGCAGTCACTCCAGGAGAGTGAATTACGATACCGGCGTCTTGCAGAGCAACTCGACGATCTGATTCTGGTTATTGATACTTCCAGGACGATTACCTATGTTAACCCGGCGGGATTATTGGCATTTCCCACGATTAACCAGTCAGAATTACCAGATATTTGTGAGGTATTCAGGGAAAAGGCATATTCCGGGTTTATAGAACTGATAGATAACTCCATTCTTGACGGAAGAATCAGATCATGGAGTGCAGAGATTTCACTGCCAAATCAGGGTACTACCTGGTATGATATTTCCATCACTCCGCTGAAGATCGATGAGGGAGAGATTACATCACTCGTGATCTATTTCCATGATGTCTCCTTCAGGGTTCAGCGGGAAGAAGAGATCCGGCGGGCTGGACTAGCCCAGTTAGAACTGAATATGGAACAGTTCCAGGTCCTCAATGATGAAATTCGTAATCCGATTCAGGTGATCAAAGGGCTTAATCTACTCCAGGGAGGTGAGTACTCAGGAAGGATTGAGGTGCAACTGGGCATCATCAACGACCTGATAGATAAGCTGGACCGGGCATGGGTCCAGTCAGAAAAGGTACATAAATTCCTTCTTCGGCATTATCAGCATGGCTTTTTCATCGAGAAAGATTCCTGTCCCATACCGGATGAAAATACCAGTTCATCGCCTCCTGATTCCCAGGAGAACAAACCATAATTCTATGGGTAAGAATATCTCTTTTCAATCCGGTTTGTTTATCTCAATAGTTCCATCAGGCTGATGGACCCATATGGATAAACCATAGCAGAGTCGACGGGTATCAGGTTTGATGATGAGTGATCGTTGTCTGGCAATAATTGGTGGCGGACCTGCCGGGCTATTCTGTGCGATACAGGCAGCTGATGCCGGGTTACGCATTCAGGTATTTGAGAAGAACCGAGCCTGTGCAAGAAAACTACTGATGAGTGGTTCAGGTCAGTGCAACATTACTCATGACGGGGAAACCAGAGCATTCCTTACCCATTATGGAGATAATGGATCCTTCCTCAAACCAGCCCTGCTGAACTTTCAGAACCACGATCTGGTAACATTTTTTTCTGAACACGGGGTTCAGTTAGAGACCGAACCCGGGGGAAAAATATTCCCGGTCTCCCGAAAGGCTCATGATATTCTTGAGGTTCTGATCAGGGAGTGCTCCCTTGCAGGAGTGAAGATACGATCAGAAGAACCTGTTATCGAGGTTTCGCATGAATCAGGAAGGTTTCTCATCAGGACCGGGAAGGATTCACTATATGTAGATGCGGTGGTTATTGCCACCGGTGGAGAGACCTACCCTGCTACCGGGTCAACAGGAGATGGATTCAGGCTGGCCCGTACACTCGGTCATCAGGTCACCGGGACCGGTCCTGCTCTTACCAGTGTGAATGTGCAGAATTATCTGTTTGCTGATCTTTCCGGCATTTCATTTGCTGATCTGCCAATTACGCTTTTTCGTGACGGCAAAAAGATCAGAACTCATACCGGGGATCTCCTCTTTACCCATACCGGGTTATCCGGGCCTGGGATTCTTGATTTCTCACGGTTTATCAGGCCCGGAGATCTCCTGAAGGTCTCATTTGTGCCGGGTAACGATGCACAGAAGGTGAACGCGATCCTGGTTGAACTGATAGCAGCAGCGGGCAACCGTCAGGTAAAGACCGTCCTTGGAAAATTCGATCTCCCGGAACGGCTTATCAGAAAACTGATGGAGATTGCAGGTATCGATCTGGAACTTACCGGCCCTCATCTCTCCAAAAAAGATCGGACTTCCCTGGTCGACCTCATCACTGCCTGTCCATTCGTGGTAAGGAGCCTTGGTGGACCAGATGAGGCGATGGCTACCCGTGGCGGGGTGGCTCTGGGTGAGGTCAACCCAAAGACCATGGAATCAAAATTTCTCCCTGGATTATTTTTTATCGGAGAGGTGCTTGACATTGATGGCGATACCGGAGGGTATAATCTACAGGCTGCTTTTTCTACCGCTATGCTGGCAGCGAAACGGATCCGTATGATCGAAGGTCAGAACCTTTCATCCAGCTCCAAATAAAGGAAGTGTTGGAACCTGAAGGTGATTCCGGATTATTTCATCCAGCCCATCTGGACATACCACTCATATTCATGCGCAAACCGTTCTTTGTTGAACTGTATCAGTCTGCAGAAGTATTCACGGGTCTGGGCATGGATTTGATCCTGTTCAGGATATGAATGTTCACCGCGAATAGATTGTGCCAGTCTCTTTCCAAGATCATATGCCTGTTTTTTTGCCGGTTGTAGTGCTTCCGGGTTTCCACCGATTGCAACCCCTATTCCACCGACAACCGTTGCACCGAGTGTTGTCAGGACACTGTTCATATAGGTAACAACATCCTGCTCGTGACTTCCTCCTGCGGTGCAGACCGAACATCCGTACTTTTTATAAAATTTTTGACAGTGGATTGCGTCTGCCATCCGGTCAAACATGGCTTTCAGCGGGGCTGATACTGAATTGATATAATTGGGTGACCCAAGAACGATGCCATCAGCTTCCATCATCTTGTCAAAGAGATCATTGAAGTCATCAAGGAGTGAACATTCTCCTTTTGCGTAACATAACCCGCAATCGGTACAATAATCGATGGTATACAGATACAGATCAATTGATTCGATCTCTGCACCTTCTGATTTCGCACCGTCCAGTACGGCATCTACCAGTTCAAGTGTTCTACTGGCTTTTCCTTTCGGACTCGCATTGATCCCGATGATCTTCATGACTATCTCCAGAGTAGGGATCAGTTAGGGAAGCAGAAATAGTATCCCATCATCCGTATCCCCGTCGGGATGAAGAGTGCTGATCAATAATTCGGGGGGTCATTCTGCTACCCGATTCATATGGGAGTTCACGGCCTGGAACTGAGGGGAGAAATTGAGTACAGAGAATCCTGATTATCAACCAGACAACCGAATCGTATGTTCTGTGTTCGTACAGAATGCTATACCGATCTTACCTTTTGCTTATATACAAGAGGGAGGATCACGAATTGACTTTAACAGGGTGGCTTTATAATATGTAAAAAGGACGGGATGAGAGCTACCCTGAGGTGTCCCCGGATGAATTCCCACGTATCGGCATAGTTTGAGTAAAATGATCATCACCGGGCGGAACCATGTACTCATAATTAGGTAAAATCGGGAACCCCCGATTGCGTATTATTCCTCCTATTTGTAAATAAACCCACAAAACGCCCCTGATTGGGAGGATAGATCATGGGGGGGCGGGAAATTTATTTTCAGGTATATGTGTACACACAGAGACATGATCATACCTGTTCTCCTGTGTATCCACGTATTTCCCGCCTTATGTACATATATAATTATTATTACTTAGATATTCGTAAGTATTCAGCTATCTGAAGCTTTGATTAAAACTCTTCCTTTTTCTACAAAGTTCGCTCCATTCATTTGACATGTTTGAATAGCGGATGCAAGTACTTCAATATTTCTCGTCCTTTTCGGTGATTTGGTCCCTCCACTAACTTTGCGCAATACAACATTCGGTCTTACCGCTCGTTCTGCCCGATTATTGGTTCCGTCGACCTCTGGATTTGTTACAAAAACGAACAATTTGTCC
>NZ_JAJRBM010000235.1 GCF_028679455.1 Methanospirillum sp.
GGCAGGCAGAGGAATGTTCCCTGGGGGATTTCAGAATCTGGCTATAATATCATTGACGCAACCCAGAACTACCAGTACCGGGCATTCGGAGTACCGGGTCTTGGTTTTAAGCGTGGTCTTTC
Organism: Methanospirillum sp.; assembly: GCF_028679455.1. Taxonomy (GTDB): domain Archaea; phylum Halobacteriota; class Methanomicrobia; order Methanomicrobiales; family Methanospirillaceae; genus Methanospirillum. The sequence goes on from NZ_JAJRBM010000235.1 coordinate 123, forward strand.
TGAAGATCTGGTCATCGCTCCCTATGCTGCAGTGATGGGTCTGATGGTTCATCCGTCTTTGACCTATATGAATCTTAAGGAGATGGAGTCACTCGGATATTCAGGGGCATACGGTTTTTATGAAGCGATTGATTTTACCCCTTCACGAATTCCTCCAGGCCAGAATCACTCTATCGTGAGATCATTCATGGTACATCACCAGGGAATGGCTCTCCTTTCGCTCGCCTATATCCTTCTTAATCGTCCCATGCAAAGGCGATTCGAAGCTGATCCCTCCCTTAAGGCAACGCTTATGCTCCTTCAGGAGAAGATGCCCCGGATTACTCCATTCTATCCACATACCGGTGATGTGCAGGGTGTTCATAAGAAGAATGGTGATGCCGAATCGCTGATGCGTATCTTTCAGACCGCACATACACCACGGCCGGAGGTACACCTTCTCTCGAACGGGCATTACCATGTGATGGTAAATAATAGCGGATCAGGATATAGCAGGTGGAACGATATTGCGGTAACCAGGTGGCGGGAAGATCCAACCGCAGACACCTCGGGAACCTTCTGTTATATCAGGGATCTCGCGAGTGGAGAGTTCTGGTCGAATGGGTATCAGCCCACAAAAAAGAATCCTGAAACCTTTCAAACGATATTTAAACAGGCACGTACTGAATTCAGAAGACGGGACCGGGAGTTTGATACCCGCACCGAAATCATCGTTTCTCCTGAAGATGACGTGGAACTTCGAAGAATACGTGTAACCAACCGGTCATGGAAACGAAGGACCCTGGAATTTACCAGTTATGCCGAGGTGGTCCTGGCTCCCCAGACCTCAGATGAATCACATCCGGCCTTCAGTAACCTTTTTGTTCAGACAGAAATTCTTCAGGAGAAGAATGCAATCATAGCCACAAGAAGACCACGATCAGAGGATGAAAAGCCACCATGGATGCTTCATCTCATGACTGTTCATGGCACGGTGGTGCGAAAGACCTCATACGAAACAGTCAGATCAAATTTTATCGGAAGGACGAATTCCCTATCAAATCCTGCCGCTATGACTGATTCATCAGTCCTTTCAAACTCAGCAGGTTCTGTACTTGATCCGGTGGTTGCAATCAGATGCACCATCATACTGGATCCCCAGGAGACTGCAGGGGTGAATATTTTTACCGGGGTCAGTGAGAGCCGGGATAAATCGGTTGCCCTTGTTGACAAGTATTACGATAGTTACATCGCGGATCGCGTATCCGAGCTTGCCTGGACTCATGCACAGGTTGTACTCAAACAATTGAATGCTACAGAACGGGATGCCCGGTTATTCGGGAGTCTTGCCTCATCGGTTATCTATGCTCATCCCTCGCGTAGGGCGAGCCAGAAGATACTGGAAAAGAACTCCCGTGGCCAGTCTGGTCTGTGGGGGTATGGAATCTCAGGAGACATACCCCTCGTACTGGTGAGGGTTCAACACCTGAGCGGGATTGGTCTGATAAAAGAGATGGTTCAGGCCCATGCGTACTGGCGAATAAAGGGTTTGATGGTTGATCTGGTGATCTGGAATGAGGAACAGTCAGGATACAGGCAGGAACTGCATGATGAGATCATGCGTCAGATTCCCCAGGGTTCTGATCATCCTCTGGTAAATCAGAAAGGTGGCATCTTTATCCGACGTCTGGAGCAGATGTCAGATGAGGATCGTATCCTGATTCAGACCGTAGCACGGGCGATAATTTCTGACCGGAGGGGCAGTCTTGCGATGCAGCTCGAACGGCCTGGCTGGATTGAGACTCCTGTACCTGAACTCATCCCTGCCAGGACTCCGATTCATGAGAATAATCCGGGGATCAGTATTTCCGGTGAAGACCTCCTCTATTTCAACGGAACCGGAGGGTTTTCACCTGATGGAAAGGAGTATATCATCTTCACCGGGAAAGGGAAAGTAACTCCGGCTCCCTGGGTAAATGTCCTGGCAAATGAGAATTTTGGGACCGTGGTATCAGAGAGTGGGAGTGCCTATACCTGGAGTGAGAATGCCCATGAGTTCAGACTTACTCCCTGGACAAACGATCCGGTCTCTGATCTCTCTGGTGAGGCCATGTACATCAGGGATGAAGAGACCGGCATATTCTGGTCTCCTACTCCCTTACCGGTCAGAGGATCTAACAATTACAAAACCAGGCATGGATTTGGCTATTCAGTCTTTGAATACTCAGGAAACGGGATTCATACCACCCTGACTGTCTCAGTATCGCTTGATAATCCTGTCAAAATCCTCTCCCTTCGGGTAAAGAATCAGTCCGGACAAACCCGTATCCTCTCCGTAACCTGCTATGTTGAATGGGTTTTAGGAGAACTCAGGTCCCGATCACTGCCCTACATGATATCAGAGATTGATCCGGTTACCGGAGCGATCTTTGCTAAAAATCCATATAATTCTGAATTTCCGGGAAGGGTTGCCTTTCTTGACTCAAATGTCCCGGGCAGAACCATTACCGGCGATCGGTATGAATTCATCGGACGCAACCGTTCGATGGAAAAACCTGCAGCAATGGAACAGGAACGGCTCTCCAATAAAGTAGGAGCAGGTCTTGACCCGTGTGCAGCTCTCCAGGTCTTATGTGAACTTACTGACGGTGAGGAACGTGAAATCATCTTTACCCTTGGAATCGGTCGTGATGGGGAGGATGCACGAAGTCTCGTTCTCCGCAGTCGCGGAGTTGGAGCAGCACGTGCGTCACTGAAAGCGGTTAACGAGTACTGGGCATCAACACTCGGAGCAGTGAATATCACAACCCCTGATCCCTCCGTGGATCTGTTCGTCAACGGATGGCTCCTCTACCAGACGATTGTCTCCCGTCTCTGGGCACGATCCGGGTTTTACCAGTCTGGAGGAGCGTTTGGATTCCGGGATCAACTGCAGGACGTGATGGCCCTTATCCATACAAAACCAGAACTCGCAAGAAAACAGATCCTCCTCTGTGCCGGGCGTCAGTTTTCAGAAGGTGATGTACAGCACTGGTGGCATCCGCCTGTCGGTCGTGGAGTGAGGACCCGCTGTTCTGATGATTATCTATGGCTTCCGTACGCAACCTGCAGGTATGTAACTGGTACCCGGGATTTTGAGATTCTTGATGAGGTGGCTCCTTTTCTTGAAGGAAGAAAGGTACTCCCTGACGAGGACTCATATTTTGATCTTCCCGGAATCTCCGGATCAGCAGATACGCTCTATGAACACGGTGTCCGGGCTATCCGGTCTGGTCTCAAGGTTGGTACTCATGGTCTTCCGCTGATGGGAACCGGAGACTGGAACGATGGGATGAATCTTGTCGGGGCAGGAGGACAGGGAGAGAGTGTGTGGCTCGGATTTTTCCTCTATGATCTGCTTACACGGTTTGGCGAGATCTCTCTGCTTCACAACGATCCTGAATTTGCAGAGTACTGCCGGGTGCAAGCGAAACTGATGAGGGAGAGTCTTGAGAAGTTCGGGTGGGACGGGGAATGGTACCGCCGTGCCTACTTCGACTCAGGCGAACCACTCGGATCTTCCCTCAACCAGGAATGCAGGATAGATTCTATCTCCCAGAGCTGGGCTGTCCTCTCCGGTGCCGGATCAAAAGAGAGGGCTATCTCTGCAATGAAGGCGGTAGGCACCCATCTCATCAGGTATGATGAGGGGCTGGTTTCTCTCTTCACCCCTCCGTTTGATTCATCGCTCATGAATCCCGGGTATATAAAAGGATATGTGCCCGGAGTCCGCGAAAACGGCGGGCATTACTCCCATGCAGCCATCTGGGTAGCCATGGCTTTTGCTGCACTTAAGGATCACGAGCAGGCCTGGAGACTGGTATCTATTATCAGCCCGATCAATCATGGTAAAACTCACCCGGATGTTCTCACATACCGGGTGGAACCGTATGTTATTGCCTCTGATATCTATACTGCTCCTCCCTATTCCGGACGTGGAGGCTGGACATGGTATTCGGGTTCTGCAGGCTGGATGTACAGGCTGATTCTTGAATCCCTGCTCGGGCTTGAGATTCATGGGGATTGTATGAGGTTCAATCCCTGTATCCCGGAGACCTGGAGATCGTACCTGATTGATCTGCGGTACCACTCTTCGAGGTATCATATCTCGGTAATAAAACCAGGTCCGGGATCGGCAGTCAGATCGGTGAGCGTTGAGGGGTGTATCCAGCCTGACAGAACGGTACATCTCGTCGATGATGAGGGAGAGCACCAGGTTGTGGTAGAACTTGAAGGATACGATATCCCTACAACAGTGAATGAAACACGGGGGTAGTATGTTCGGTAACTAATCAGCCGTTTTCAACGCTTTCTACCCCCATACAATCCTAAACTCTTCAATATCTCTTCTTTAGGAGAGATCTCTCATTATACCCGA
>NZ_JAJRBM010000236.1 GCF_028679455.1 Methanospirillum sp.
AGTCGTGCGACCTCATTCTTGAAAGCCCAGTTAGCACAGCAAATATATTGTACCTACTTATATAAAGATCAAACGATATATTGGGGCGGATTGTCATTTGGAACTTGACATTGTAGAGTTACACACAGAAGGCTTTTTCCCGTGACCATATCGGCAATCCGGTTGTCGCCGAGTGCCTGGTGATGTCACTTGAATCCCGGCAGGTAATCAACGCAAATGGTCTGCATGTTTCGGTGACCGGAGAATCTGGTAAAGGAAAATCCCATGCCTTTGAGACGATGATGAACCAGGTTCCGGAGGAGTCCAGACTTGAAGGACGGATGAGTGAGAAGGCCCTCTTTTACATCAAAGGAATGCAACCTGAAAGTGTAATTTCTCTTGATGATGTGGCATTATCTGATCTTGGTCATTGCGGAACTGCGGAATGTTGCGGACTTATTGCGGAAAATTCCGCAACGAATTCGGGCACAAATTGCGAGTCAAATCATGAATTAAACAATAATAATATTATTTTATGTACTTATTGCGGAATAAGAGAAAATACAGAGAGCAAAAAAGACGATCATGAGCAAGTTCGTGTCTGTTCATCTGATGGTTGCAATTCCGCAACAAGTGATCATGAACCTCAATCGGGGGACACATTACTTTCAGATTGTAAAAATGAGGCTGATTCTCATTGCCCGAAAATCCGCAATAAGTCCGCAACTCCTCATATTGAGCACGGATTCATAGAAAATTCCGCAACTCCCTGCGATGAATCATCAGGCTCCTGGAAGGTGAGAACATCTGAGTTCTGTAAGATCGAACGGGGTTTTGGTACCGGTCCGTGTGACTGTTGTGGCATGCAGTGGGTGCATTACCAGGAGCGGATGACAGACCAGCGGTTAGCCGCTCATCCCCGGAAAACCTGAAGATCTACAGGGCATGCTATGAGGTTGCACGCGAGGCTGAAGGTGAATCAGTCAGGCCTCTTCCCGGAGTGATAGATGCAGGGTCAATGACAAGGCTGTATACCGATCTCGGACGATGCCAGGTCTGTGATACGTCCAAAGCAACGTGGCATGATCCAGGGTCACAGAGTTCGGTCTGTGATTCGTGCAGGTCATGGATTCTGCGGGAGGGGTTATGATCTCACCGGTGTTCAGGTTTCATCTGCCTCACCTGCTCTGGTTCCTGTTCGGTTGCTCGGTGCTCTGGAAGGTAGGCAGGCTGAAGCCTGATCCGGTTGCAGGCCAGATAAGACCTGATCAACGGAGAAGGGGGTACACTACAAACATAATTTCAATAAATATCTTTCAGAATTGAAATTGAGGCATAGAATGCGACATTCGCGTAGTGTCTGCTGATGAACCACACAATTTCACCAAATTGGTGACGATTTTACGTTTAGGTGTCAAACACGCTTTTCAAAAATTGTAGTGTATATCAACTTCGCTGATCAGGTCAGATACTATCACCCTTCCCAGTCAGAGACGAATCAGAGTATCAATCTGTTGCCTGGTCAGGTGAGATACCGGGAAGCCGTTGATCAATTTCTTCAAAGTACTTTCGCTAATTCCGGTTAATGCGGATAAATTCGGATATGTTCTGGTCGTTTTAAGGGACTTCACCTTCTCACCAGCCATCTGATAGAGTCCTGATGTGAGTCTTACCTTTTGAATGGGAAGAGAGTCAGGAGTTGGGGTATGAGTGATGAACGGAATCGGATCTCCCTTATCAAGGAGGACTTCCGGGATATCGGAATCATACTCATATTTTTTTATTTTCAGAATGCCGGGACCTCCCATATCAGAAATCTCTGATTCAAGGAGAACGGAAGTGTCTGTTGATCCGGAATGGGGCAAAAATGATATCTCAAGTGCTTCAATCCTGTCATCAAAACGATCAAGATCTTCCAGCGTGAACTTATCCAATCGTTCAAATTTTACGATCTGATCAATTATAAACGTGATATTTTTATCATGCTTGGCTATGTCGTCAGCGTGGACTTCCGTTGTTTCACCAATTGACTGTACGAGGTTTTTCAGATCTGCAATCTCTTGTTCAATCCGGGCCTGCCAGTCAGAAGTGGTACCATCAGGAAAGGTCATCTCCTCTTCTTCAACCAGGCCTCGTTCTTCATCAGTACACAGGTAATACTCCAGTACCCGACGGATTACACTCCCGGTGCTTTCTCCTTCATGGGCGATAGAGTCTAATTGGGTCTTAACCTCAAGAGGGATTCTGATATGAGTACTACTCATGCTGGTCTCCAGGTACAGAACAAGGGATGCAGAAGATGGTAATCAGCTCTTCATCATGAGGAGAGATAAAGGTAACGGGCGTTACCACCTGTGATAACAAGAAGAAAGTCTGAAGGTATCTTCAAAACAATATTCAGAAATGCCAGGTACCTGATACATCAGAAGAAATGAATCCCTATTCCATTTAATTCCAGATCTTCATGATTATAATACCGGTGTTGACATCTACACCAGATTCAAATTCTCTGATAGAAAAAAGGTTGAAATCAGACCTTATCAAAGTCAGAATCATGATTTATACGCAAATCCCTTCTGGAACGTTTTTATTCCACTAGTTGCGGGGGGAGAATTTTTCCAGGAGTTGGTGGCTGACGGCTGACAGGTACTGCCGTTAACTGGCCACAATAGTCATAGAGAGCAGGATCATCATCAGTACCAGCCCGAATTAAAGTCTTAGGGAACGGACTCCGGGGACTACCGGGTCAAAACATCCTATCAGGTCGGCTTTCAGAATCCTGTTTTCACCTAACCAGACCATATATACCAGGAGAAAAACATGGATCGTTCTAGGTTTATCCGATATTTCATGATACGGAAAACAATAACCAGATAAAGAGCGAATTCTTCTCCTGTTCCAGCCAACAATGCATCCGGACTAACCAGACATGCAAGTATCACCGGAATCTCCGATCCACTACGAAGAACCTGACCTGAAGACTCTCCGGGAGTCAGGATTCCGCCTTGCAGATATGCATCTGCACACCAACCATTCAGACGGCCTTACCCGTATTCCGGATCTCGTCAGATACGCTAAATCTCGGGATATCGGGGTTGCGATAACCGATCATAACGAGATCAGCGGTGTTCTCTCGGCAGTATCATGTCAGCAGGATGTGCAGATCATCCCGGGAATTGAACTGGAAACAAAAGAAGGCCCCCATCTGCTCTTCTACTTCTATACCGCAGGAGACCTGGAGGATTTTTTTAACGCATTCTGTCGTGAACGCCAGCGTGAAACACCAGGAATGTTCAGAAATCTTCCGGTTGCTGAATGTCTGTACCTGGCTGAATCCTATGATTGTCTCAAAGTAGCAGCCCACCCGTTCGGGTATTTCGGAATAAACCGGGGTGTTCTGAAATGTGTGGAGAAAAATATGCTCCCTGGTGTCCTAACCCATCTTGACGGTATTGAAGTGATCTGTGGCGGAATGATGAAAGATCTCAATATGAAGGCGATATCTTATGCAGAAGACCACAAGATTCCATTCACCGGGGGATCTGACGCTCATCTGCTCGCTGATGTCGGAAGCGTGGTCACCGGCGTTCCGGGGGATACTGATGAGTTTCTTGCTGCTATTCACCAGAGAAAAAACATTGTAGTTGGAAAGCCGGGGAGTTATCTCAACAAGGGAATGACTGCTGGTGTCATCGCATGGAGCTTTGTCCCGTACACTACCTCACAGATACTGACCCGATATCAGTATCATCGTAAGCAGACAACAGACCTGCTCTCGAAAATGAGAGATCAGATACCGTCATTTCCAAACCATAAGAAAGAGGAAAGTGAGAAATCAGAGGAGCGGGGAGAAGAGTCTGGATACTGACTGTTTGATCTTAATCTTTTTCGGGAGGTTGGCATACCGTTCCGGGGTCATTTCAGTGCATACCTTCAGATCGTTCAGAAAATGATGTTTTAGTTCTTTAGATACCGTCGAATCATACATGATCGCGTTTGTCTCAAAGTTAAGCCTGAAACTGCGAACATCCCAGTTTGCACTCCCCACCGATGCTGCTACCTCATCTACGATGATGGTCTTTGCATGGATAAATCCGGTGTTGTAGGTGTATGCTCTGACACCTGCATCCAGCAACTGACCGATATATGAGTAACCTGCCCAGTAAACAAACCAGTGATCAGGTTTTGACGGGATAATAATCCGCACATCAATGCCTGCCAGTGCTGCCATCCGCAGAGCATCCATGATACTTTCGTCTGGTATGAAATACGGGGTCTGAATGTATACAGACTCGGTTGCAAGACTAATCAGTTTCAGATATGATTCCTTGATCGGATTCCAGTAGGTATCAGGACCGCCTGATACCACCTGCATCGGGAGTCGGGCATCAGGATCAACGACATGTTCAGGGAAATACCGGGGTGCAAACTCAAGGATATCTGACTTTGCCGCGTAGTTCCAGTCAAGGAAGAACCTGATCTGCATCGCCAGCACGGCATGCCCTTCTACCCGGACGGCTGCATCACGCCAGGGAGCCCATTCAGGGATCCGGCTGAGATAATCATCACCAATATTATACCCCCCGATGAACCCGATCTTACCGTCAATCACCGCTATCTTCCGGTGGTTCCGGTAGTTAATCCGGGGATGGGAGATATGAAGCAGCGACGGGAAGAAGAATGCGAGTTTTCCTCCCGCTGCAAGATAGGGGGCAAAGAAAGATTTCTTCGGACCGGCAGCACCAAGTCCGTCCCCCAGGAACCTGACAGAGACTCCGGCTTTCGCCCGTTCGGTCAGAGCTGCAAATATTTCAGTACCTATCTCGTCATCTTTGAGGATATAATACTCCAGGTGAATGTGGTCCTGTGCACCCCTGATCGCTTCAAGCAGAGAGGAAAACTTCTCATTCCCGTCGATGAAAACCCGGACCTGGTTATGAGTGGTCAGTGCTGCCTTATTACTCTCCATCAGCATCAGGATCATACGTTTATAGGCATCAGATAGTGGCTCTGAGATAGAGGCGGCTTTGGTAAAAAGTTCCTTTTTTTGCGACTCGATTACGCGTGTCAGAACTTCATCTTCCTCTTTCTTCATCCCGAACATCCGGTCACGGTAAAAACTCTGACCAACAAAGAGGTACAGGATAAACCCGATGATCGGTGCAAATAAGAGTGCCATGAGCCATGCAATCGTGGCAGACGGGTTTTTCCGTTCGATGAATACCACAGTCAGAGCAAAACAGATGTTGACGAGGAAGATTACCGGGACGATAAAGTCATTGATTACTTCCAGAATTTCATTCATACTGATCTCCTCTCATATTTGGGTATCACATACTCTACCCATTCGTATTATATATCTTCCTGAAAATCTGCACATCGACCTTACACAGCCCATGTGCCATGGACCATGACCAAAGCCTCTGTATTTGTCTGATTTCGCATTTCAGACATACATAGTATGAAAGAGCCAGAATCGTTACGATCAGGATACCTGAAAAAACACAGATGGTCTTTCCATTTTTTAAAAAATTTCCAGAAAATGGGAGATTACCTAGTACTTCTTATATCAGGCTGGCGTATATGTTTGTATATACGTAAGGGATCTATTAAGATAGTTTTCGAGAGTCACTTCCTTAAATTCTAGGTAATTTCTTTCGCTATTTTCAGTAACCTCAAGGTTGTAGCAATGCAATCTGCTTACGCATACAAAAATCGAGTATACTATGGACGGAAAACGCCTGTACGTGGGTAACCTCACATATTCAGTAAACGAAGCAAACCTCCGGGACCTCTTTGGTGCATACGGAGATATCGAAAGCGTAAAAGTTATCGAACAGAAAGGATTCGCATTTGTCGAGATGGCAACATCCGAGCAGGCGGAAGCAGCAATGAAGGCTCTGAACGAGACCGAGTACGAAGGCAGAACCCTTCGGATCGACGAGGCACGCCCAATGCAGCCCCGTAGCGATTTCGGCGGCAACCGCAGTTCTTCTGGCGGATACAACCGCAGATACTAATTTTTTTTCCGCAATGTTATTTCTCTTCCAGATGCAGCGAAATTCTATCGCGACATAGTGCTTAAAGAGAATTATCTGCTTTCTATCAGACTCTCATTCAGTAATTATCCATGAGATTTACACCAATTCGATAAGATGCTGATAATATCGCCTGAGTCCTTCACGCCACTCGTCTTTTGAGACCGGAACTGCAGCATGATCACAGAGCCTGATAATCCGGTCTGCCCGTGCAATCAACAGTTCCATACCCGAACCTGCGATAATAAGCCCGGTTCCCTCAAGCCATGAGCGGTCACGATAAAGCAGAGAAGCAAGAGAGTGAACCTGACCTTCTACACTCATGTAGCAGGGGTGTACGAGATTCTGGGCAGAACGGTCCTCATCAATGATGATATAGGGGCGCCTTTTCACGATGGCATCCTTGATCCTGAACGCCATGGACGCAGAACCACTTCCCTGCCCGGTCGCACAACCGGGATCTCCTCCCATCCCAGGAGGAAGGGTTTCAAAAAACGGGGTGAGATCAACACCTTTCAGTTCAACATTCGTGGCATCGACTGATATTCCTCCACGAACCGTTACCAGGTGTTCTCTTCCGTCACCCGGAGCATGAATATCCTCTCCGGCATGTATTGCCTGGAGGAGTGAGGTCTTTCCCTGGGCATTGGAGCCGGTAATGGCAAAGAGTTCACCGGCCCGAATCCCAAGGCCGGTGATCGTCTGATTCGATCCCGGTAAAAAGACCTCAATCGGATCCAGTTCTTTCGGAGTATAAAATGGAATGTGAACACCACGTTTAGGTCCGGCTACCCGTTCCCAACAGCGGTACCGCGTAAACTCCCGTGCCGGCCTGGTTCCATCCCCGATGAAGGATACCAGCCCTAGGTCAGGAAGCCGGTTCAGGATAGTCTGTTGATCCACGGTGGTTTCCCATTCCTTCCGAATCCTGGAGAGGGGAACCCGGTGCACCTGATCAGCAATCGCCTGGGCATACGCTGAAAGCTTCGCTGCCATTTCCGGAATTCCTGCCTGTGATGGTTCATGATGCCGCAATGCACCACGAAGAATCAGATGAATTCCTTGTTCGTCAACATAGTTCTGTTCATCCGGATGCCACAACCCTGTTGCAATACAGGACTGAGAGGATACAATGGTATAGGGTTCCAGATTGACCTGGTATCGGGACTGGTTTACGGTTTCTGCCCCATATAATAACCCCAGTTCCGGGTTGCGAACTGCCTGTTCCTTACAGTATTCAATGATTGCATGAATACCGCCTGCAGATCCTGACCTGGGCAGGGAGATATCGTCACCAATATTCGTATGGATTAGGACCGGAAATGAGAATTGCAGGTCTTGTCGGTCTGGAGAGGGGACCAGATAGGCTTCGGTGATCAATCGTGCATGCGGGTCAGCAGCCAGATCCGGAGTCCTGATCTGAGTGAGTATTTCGGTCAGGTAAGAATTCCAGGTTTGCATAGGTCAGAATCACGTATGGTTTGGATCAGGATTCAGGGCAATGGTTCCGTGCAATATGTGGTTGAACAACCGGTCATGGTACTGTGATCAGGAGTGAGATGCGGGCCGGGATACCGGTAGATGATTTGGTCACCTATCAATATGGTACAGGTAACCGGTTCTCATGTTAGAGAGAAAGACCTTTTGTGTGCCGGTATGAGATGTACTCACCTGTGATCCCTCTCATGATCTGAACGATATTTCCCAGATGAAAGTTTGCAATGAAACCACCCTCCAGTAAGATTATCTATGAAACAATCAGTTCTACTCACCCTCTCCCTCACCCTGATACTCATCACCATGGTTGTCGCTGATGATCAGGGCTACTCAATTACCAAACACATCGTAAACCCCGGTGACGTAATCGGGGACACCTCATGGTCAGACAATCTCATGACCAACGGAGGAAAACTTGCAATCAATAAGAATTTTGATTTTGATTCACAGAATCAGGCTGTCAATACATACAATATTCAGACTCAGAAGGTGCTCACCTACGACACCGCCAACGGATCACATCTACTCGGGGAAGAGCGGTATCTGCTGAATATCGCAGGATCATACAAACCCGATGACGAGGGATACCTCCATTGCGTCTATGCGCCAAGTGATCTCACCTGGCTTCCTGCATTCTGCAACACGATTCAGGCAGGAGTATCGCTCATGAACGTAAACCATGCAAGGATTTCAGAGAGTGGCAGTCTCCGGATGGTTGGTGAAGACCGGGTACCTGCAGGACTGAACTACCAGGTTGCCATCACCCCGGACACAAGTTCAGGAGTACTGGTTGCAGATGGAATCGTAAGAACCAGTTTTGGCGGTTCAATCATGGAAGCACGGGATAATCAGACCAATGTTTCCGCAACCAACCAGTGGAAGGATGTAACCGGGGTCGTTGGAGATATAAAAGACCTCCAGAAAACCTTTACCTACCAGTCAGGACTCAGGCTCTGAATATATTCCATTTTTTGAAATCTGATACCGGATAGTAGTATTCACAGATATGTGAGTATTTCAGGAGTTCAACGTGATTTGTCCGTACCGGGGAATGAATCATGGTATCAGGCAACTGAATAGTAGTAGATTATAAATAACGTGAATTCTCATTCAATTTATGAGAATAAGGTCCATAATAGGATTTTTCATCGCTGGCCTTTTGATAATGGGAATAGCAGGAGCCTATCCCATAGATTCCACTGTGGTTACTACGGTTAATCGTACCGTCCTTCCAGTTGAGGCTCCTTCCGCTTCGAACACGATTTTTCCATATGAAGTCTCAAAATATGCAGCAAATGGGTATGGAGTCTGGAAGTTTGGTGAAGGGCTTGGGTATGAAAAAAGGACTGACCTGATCTCTTCTAATTATTCCAATGCATCAGAGACCGATTCTGTAAAACTGTTGCGCTTTTTTGACATGAC
>NZ_JAJRBM010000237.1 GCF_028679455.1 Methanospirillum sp.
ACTTCTGCTTCTGATATCGGGGGGCTGGCCTTTATCCTGATTGGTGGTGTGTATCTTCGAAGCATCAGAGATAATGAGATCACTGTAACCGAAGAGAGTGCCATGGCAAGGGCGCCATACTCAGGCCTGAAGATGATTCCCGGGTAGAAGAGACCTGCTGCAAGTGGAATGAGGACAATGTTATAGGCAAATGCCCAGAACAGGTTGAGTCTAATTCTACCCATCACTTTTCTTGCAAGTTGAATGGCAGCAACGGCATCGGTGATATCATCCCTGACCAGAATAATATCTCCACTCTCGATTGCAACATCGGTCCCTGACCCGATAGCAATCCCGGTATCAGCTCGTGCAAGAGCGGGTGCATCGTTGATTCCGTCTCCGACAAACGCTACTATCTCTTTCTGCTGCTGAAGGCGGGAGACCTCATGCTCCTTCTCATCCGGGAGCACACCTGCAATCACCCGGTCAATACCAACCATCCGGGCAACTGCGCCTGCCGTTCGTGGATTATCCCCTGATACCATGCCTGCGGAAATGTGCATCAGCTTCAGTTCACCAATCGCTATCGCACTCGACGGTTTAACCGTATCAGCGATTGAGACAAGACCGATGAGTTGATCTTCCCGGGCTATCAGAACGGTAGTCTTCCCCTCTGTCTGCCTTTGTTCAATCAGGTTCTCTTCATCTGGCCCAATCTGCACTCCTTGTTCTCGTATGAACTGATGACTCCCTGCATTGATCATACCCCCAGCGATGATTCCCGAAAGTCCCTTTCCTGGAGTATATACAAATTCCTGTACTGCTGCGGGGGTGATACCTTCACTGCCTGCATAATTGACGATCGCTTCTCCAAGAGGATGGGATGAGAGATATTCGAGACTTGCAAGGTATGAAAGAAGTAAGGGGCGCGAACCTGCGATCAGATCGACATCTGTTACTGCAGGTTTTCCCCGGGTCAGGGTGCCGGTCTTATCAAACAAAATGGTTGTCAACCGGTCAGAAACTTCCAGACTCTCCCCATTTCTGATCAGAATGCCGAGTTCCGCACCACGTCCTACCCCAACCGTTATTGCTGTCGGGGTAGCGAGACCGAGGGCACAGGGACATGCAACCACCATTACTGCGATCAACGTCTGTAAGGCAAACCGAAGCCCCGAACCGGCTACAAAGAACCAATAACAGAATGCCCCGATTGCAATGACCAGTATGACCGGTATAAACCAGGCAACCGCCATGTCAGCTATTCGCTGGACCGGTGGTTTTGTTCCCTGTGCATCTTCTACCAGTCTGATAATCCTGGCAAGCATGGTATCAGCCCCGACCCTTGTTGCTTCAAAGGTGAGGCTACCTGAACTGGCAAGAGTCCCGGCTATCACTTCTTCACCCTGAAGTTTCTCAACCGGGATCGGTTCACCGGTTACCATCGACTCATCAATAAAACTGGAGCCAGATCTAACCATCCCGTCAACCGGGATCCTGTCTCCCGGTCTGATCATAATTAGATCCCCCACGAGTACATCCTCGATAGGTACCCGGATCTCTGTTTCTCCTCTAAGTACTGCAGCGGTATCTGCCTGCAGCCTGACCAGTGATCTAATGGCAGATGAGGTCCTTCCCTTCGCCCGTGCTTCCAGATATCTCCCAAGCGTGAGAAACGAGGTGAGCATTATCGCAGTCTCATAAAAGAGATAACTTTGATCGAGCACGATCCCGAACGTCCCAAGAACACTTGCCAGGTATGCGACGGTGGTTCCCATGGCATACATGACGTCCATATTCAATGTCCGGTTGCGTAATGAACCCGCTGCAGCCTGGAATATCGGCATACCAAGCCAGAGAAACACAGGCGTGGCTATCAGAAACTGAAGATACATGAGCGGGTGCATCAGGTCAGCAGGTGCTGCCATCATTCCCATGAGTATCGCAGCAATGGCAAACCCGAAGATAACCCGTTTAAGTTTGTCTTTAAGATCTGCCTGAATCTCTGCTTCACCAGCGTTCAGCGTTCCTTCCTTGTCAGTACCACGGTACTGATATCCTGCTGCAATAATAGCATCCCGCAACTGATTCAGACTGACCTGAGAGGGATTGTATGTAACATATGCCTGTTCATTGGAGAGATTTACCGTTGCTTCGATTACTCCTTCACGTTTTTTCAGGGCGTTTTCAACGTTTTGGGCACACATAACACAGGTCATTCCCCCAACTTTGATGGTAACCTGTTCATTGGTTACAGTGAAGCCTGATTTTTCAACCGTCTTGGTAAGATCGTTCTGATTGGTTATCGTAGGATCAAAGGTGACAAATGCTTTGCCTGTCCCGAAGTTGACCTGCGCATCACTGACTCCATCAGCGCTGGCAAGTCCTTTTTCCAGGGAGAGAGCACAACTGGCGCAATGCATCCCGGAAATTTTCAGTTCTATCCGTTTCTTCTCTTCCTCTGCCATGGTGTCTCCCATATTGGTATCTGCTACTTTTGATGCTCTTCATGCAGGGTATAAGCAGTACTCTATTATAATCATCATCACTATGGGTGTTACTATCAGATGATTTCCTTATAGGGATCAATGATCAATACTCCGGTATGATCCTCTGCATCGCTCAGATCTCCCCCTGCTGGCAGAATCCTGAGCAGACCCTTGATCTGATCAAACTCAAAGTCGCAGAGGCAAAAAGGTATGGTGCATCTTTTATCGCATTTCCTGAGCAGATTTTCACCGGCTGGGATCCGATGGACGGAGATACGTTTGTTCAGTCTGAAGAGGGAGGTATCGTTTCTGCCTTACGGAAATATGCCTATGAATCCTCAATTGGGATTCTGGGATCCTATCGGGAGTCTCACCACCCCAGGCCCAGGAATACTACCGTTGCCATAGGCCCGGATGGTTGTATTCTTGCCCGGTATTCAAAACTTCATCTCTTCTCACCGGGGGGAGAGAATGTCGCCTATGATCCGGGTGAACATATTTCTGTCTTTTCCTATCTGGGTTGTCAGTGTGGAATTGCTATCTGCTATGATCTGAGATTTGCCGATCTCTTCAGGTTGTATCGCGATGCCGGTGTCCATCTGATGCTGGTGCCGAGTGCCTGGCCTGCTGCCAGGATGCATCATTTCCAACTTTTTATCACAGCCAGAGCTGCAGAATTTCAGATGTATGTTGCCGGGATAAATACGGTCGGAGTGACTCCGGTTGATCACTACTCTGGTGGCTCAGTGATAGCAGGCCCTGACGGAACAATAGTATGTCAGGGATCAGATCAGCAGGAACTGCTCTATACTGAAATCAATCCTGAATATGCTGAAAACGTGCGTTCCGGGTTTCCGGTTCACCGGGATCGAAAAGATGCACTATATCGAAGTATGAAACCCTGCTCTCATGGGTGAAAGATTCGATTGATGATCCTGGGTGGCAAAAAAGTTACCCGGTAGGGGTAGTGTTTGTTGTCTTTCCACTATTTTGTATCTGGTATTGGGTGTTTGGTTCAGCGTATAGCACCTGGGTGATATTTCGGTAATATGCGAGTCCCTGATCTAAAGTGGTATTTGGCTGGAGGTCTACCAGCTGCAGGCCGGGAAGACCATAGGGGGTATAGTCAGTAACTACCGATGCGTGGATACCGCTGTTGGTTGCATTGGCAAATACCATCATCTCCTGGGTACTAGTGAAAGCGGTCTGGTTATACCGTACAAACAGGTCTCCTGTAGTTGCGGTATTTCCTACTGCCGGGGGATATGTGGTACCGCTGCTCTGATTGGATGCATTTGCAATCGAATAGATCGCATTTTTCTCTGCGTACCGCACGGTTGGGAGGCCCTGATAGTATGCGATCCCCTGTTCTACCGTCATAGTCGGCGGGAGACGGACAAGTTCAAGTCCGTTCATCCCCTGTGCTGAATAATCAGTGACCATGACTGCTCCGATAGCAGCATTGGCCTGCATTGAAGATGCCTGCATTGACTGATTATTCGGGTATGCCGATTGATTAAACTGGACCAGTAGTTCTCCCTGTACATATGTTCCTGGCGAACCATTGACTGTTGCCTGGATTGTCGGCGTGGGTGACTGGTTTGCCCCCGATGCTGCGGTAGTATTTTTCATCGATTCAGATGGTGCTGTTTGTGCCATGACAATAACCGCAAGGAACAGACCTGCGATCAGAATTAGCACGAGGGTATGAAGTCTCATATCGTATGTGGGTATTGGTAAGATGTATTATTCAGGCTTTTGTTGGATCAGGGTATTGACAGATCTCTCAGTAGGGTTTTTAGAACTTTGAAAAATAAGAATCACAAGAGATTCATTTTAACACTGCCAAGTTCTTCTTATGAGCGGATCCGGA
Organism: Methanospirillum sp.; assembly: GCF_028679455.1. Lineage (GTDB taxonomy): Archaea > Halobacteriota > Methanomicrobia > Methanomicrobiales > Methanospirillaceae > Methanospirillum. The sequence continues at coordinate 4,342 of NZ_JAJRBM010000237.1, forward strand.
TTATATCGCTTCTCCAGCCGGATGGCCCGGGTACCTGATTCATTTCTCGGGGAGCTTTTCAGCGTATCCGCACAACCCGGGGTGATCTCATTTGCCGGAGGACTTCCTGATGCTGACCTCTTTGATGTTGCCGGTATCAGGGATGCTGCAGAAGAGGTATTCAACCAGGAGGGGAAGTCTGCTCTTCAGTACACAACCACGGACGGGTATCTCCCGCTTCGACGATATATCGCATCGCGGTACCGTTCCCGGCTTGGTCTCAACGCAGATCCCGACGAGATCCAGATCGTAAACGGATCACAACAGTGCCTGGATCTGGTTGCAAAGATACTTCTCAATCCCGGGGATCACGTTCTGATCGAACGCCCTGGATATCTCGGAGCAATTGAGGCCTTTTCGTTCTATGAGCCGGTATTCAATCCGATTCCAACTCTCGAAGATCTGGCAGGTCCAAGTACTGAAGCAATACAGGATCTAGTGGCACAGTATCACCCCGCGCTCTGGTATGGAATTCCCAACTCACAAAATCCGTCTGGCATGACCTGGCCCGTTGAGCTTCGCAGAGAGGTTGCTGAGCTTCTTGATGGAACCGGTACGCTTCTGTATGAAGACGATGCTTTTGGTGAACTCTTCTTTGATGGAAGAGCACGCGATCCCGTGAAACGATGGCTTTCTGATCAGACTATTATGACCGGTTCGTTCTCAAAAACGATCTCCCCCGGACTACGGTGTGGCTGGATCTGGGCACCACGATCGGTCATCATCGAATTTAACCGGGCAAAACAGGCAGCAGATCTCCATTCCAACCTCCTTTCTCAAATGATCCTCGCCAGATATCTGGAGACTGTCGATGTAGATCAGCGTATACGGGAGATTGCACAAATATACGGAGAACGATGTCAGGTGATGGAAGAGATCATTGATGATGACTTTCCATCCGGCACCAGTCATACCTGTCCTGAAGGGGGGATGTTTCTTATGGTTACCCTTCCTTCAGGAGTTGATTCCATGGAGATATTCAGACAGGGGATCAAACAAAAGGTCGCGGTGATGCCAGGGACACCATTCTATGTTGATGGCGGTGGAATCGATACGATCAGACTGAACTTCTCGTCTGCAAATCCAGATCAGATCACTGAAGGAATGGATCGGCTTTCAATGGTTATCAGAGATATGGGATGAGGGTATGCCCGAATATTCATCATCTGCTGGTTCATGTTATGTATAGTGTCTAACATTATCTATCAGGACCATAACCATATAGAATGCTGCCATACAGTACTCCAGGTGTATGCAGTCAGCAATGAATAATGAGGGATCTGACCCGGCTAAACAGGCATATATCAATGGCCTGAAGAAGTATCGGGATGGTGATCTTAAAGCAGCCTGTCCCTATTTTTCTCAGGCGATCAACGGGGGTATCGGTGACTTTGATATCCTCTATTATCGGGGAATGTGTCATCTTGATGCAGGAGACTACCAATCTGCCCTGATTGATTTTGAAGTGCTCGTACGGCAGTACCCAAAAAATCCTGAGTACATCTTCAGGCGGGGATTTATCCATTATAAACTAGGGATGAATGCAGAAGCGATCCGTGATCTGGCCCTTGTTCCCGAAGATTTTGATGACTGTTCTATCAGGTGGCACTACCTGGCAGTTCTCTTCTATAAGTTAGAAGATCGTGAGGCTGCCCTTGCTGCGATCGAAAAAGCCCTCTTAAAGTTCCCTACGATGCCCAAAATCTGGTTCAATGCTGGTGTCATTCTTGCGGCAATGGATCTGGGTGATCGTGCTGATCTCGCGTTTGTAACCGCTGCGAAACTGGATCCAAGACTCACTAGTGTGCCTCGTCAGATTCTGGAGTGACAGATTGGATCTGATCAGTATCATCGCGGTTGCTGTCAGTCTTGGTATGGACTGCTTTGCGGTCTGCATCGCTGCCGGGATGGCCGTACGGGAAGGACGTATCCCGGTGATCATGAAGATTGCCCTCCTTTTTGGTTTATTTCAGACTGGTATGACTCTGCTTGGCTGGATGGGGGGTACCTTCATTCTTGCCTGGATTGAACCGGTGGATCACTGGATAGCAACCGGCCTTCTTGCCTTGATCGGGGTTAAGATGATTCAGGAAGGGATTTCAGATTCGGAAGAAAAAGGAATTGATTTTTATTCACTATCGGTTCTTCTTGTTCTTGCGGTAGCTACCAGTATTGATGCACTTGCGGTCGGACTCTCGTTTGCAGTATTGCAGGTTCAGATTGTTCTCCCTGCCCTGATCATCGGGGGAGGTGCATTTCTGATGTCAGGATTCGGGTTCTGGGTTGGAGAACGGTTCGGTGATCATATTGGATCACGAGCTGAGATATTAGGAGGAATTGTTCTGATCCTGATCGGTCTGCGCATTTTAACTGAACATATTTTTGGAGGATAAGAAATGATCATACAAACCGTACTATCAACCTGGGTTTCATCGATCAGATCTGCCAGATTGTGGTTTAATCAGTCCCTTCTTCCTTGTGAAGTGGTTTTGGCAGCAGTGCTAATCTGTTTTCTGATGGTATCAGGGTGCATGACAATCCCAGGTTCCCCGGTTAACCTTGGCCATGCAGGATTAACAATTCTTGTTGATGATTCGCGTGAACTTGCGGTTGTTCAGAATCTGGCAGAAGAGTATGAAAACCAGACCGGTGTTTCGGTTGCCGTCAAACAGATTTCAGCAGGTTCAGGCAATACTTCTGCTGCTCTCCCTCCCGGAGATCTCCTGATATCCGGGTTTAGTCACATTCCGGGATATGCTTCTGATGGGCAGTTAGTTCCTCTAAATATCATTTTGAATACCAGTTCTTCGGTGAACTGGACGATATTTGAGCGTCCCTCTCTCACCATGGTGGGAGAATTCCCTGACCGATCCGGGACTATCTATGCCTTACCGTTTGATCAGGATGCACTTGGTATTGCTTTCAGGGCTGACCTTTTTGATGATCCAAATAAAACTGCAGCCTTCTGTGAAACCTATGGATATCCTCTTGCAGTACCGGGAAGTTATGAAGAACTGGAAGATGTTGCAGAGTTCTTCTCGCAATATGGATCCCAGCATTCGGGTATCGGATTTGCGGGTCTTCAAGGCTCTGATCCCATCTCTTCACCCTGGCTTAGTCTCGTGACATCATATGGATCCGGTATATCTGACCGTTCTTCTGGTCTTGCGTCAGGTACATGGAACAGTAGCAGAACGATCGCGGCGATGACCATGATTTGCAATCTTTCGAGTCTTGGACCGTCAGACGCTGCTACATGGGGTGATAAAGAGGTTGCAGAAGCAATTAGTTCTGGTTCTCTTGCAATTGCCATAACCTGGTTTTCGCAGTTCTCCGGGATACAGGCAATGAGTGAAGAACATAATCTGTCGGTTGGATATATGCCCCTTCCGGGAGAGAGTATGGACGATGGTTCATTCAGGGGAATTACTATACGAATGACTGGGATTGGGATACGTAAAGGTGGGTCCGAAGAACGGGCACTGGCATTCCTGACCTGGTTCTACTCACCAGATGTGCAGTTATCATATGGTAAAGTTGGTCATCAGCCGGCTCTGATCCCGGTTCTTGACTCCTATTCCTACCTGAGTCTGAATCCTTATAATCGGGCATTCCCTGAGTCCATGAGGGTAGGAGTTACTGCGGAGAAGGGTGAGCATGCTGAAGCGGTACGGCTGATCTGTGAGGATGCCATCAATGCTATTGTATCAGATGATACCATGCATTCTGAAGAGATGATGCGGATACTCAATGCATCTGCTTCATCAATCGACTCTATCAGATTAAAACAGAATTATTTATCATGATCTGGATAAACCCTTCCTGATCTCGATTTTTCTCCAAAAACTCATCTAACGTCCACGCATCTCAAATAACTCAATGCATCTTGGCCTGGCCCTGATCATGGCTTCAGGTCGTGGGTTTTTGAGCTGAAACCGTTTCTTTGCCTTCTTTTACATGATTTTGAAAAATTGCAATTATTTTAGTAAAAGAGCCTTAATGTATTATTATTTAATTGGACTCTTCAGAGATTGGAGATTTTTTCATAACGGGAAATGATCGAATCTCATTTGCAGATAGGGAATAATCGCTAAAATATTGGCCCGTTGCGATAATTAACTCTTCAGGGATAAGCTTTAACCACCTATCCACTGACCATTGGATCAGAGGTACATGCCCCCGGATATCTGGAGCGTTGCCTCGAAGGTCTGTGACTGGGAATATCCGCAAAAGAATCCATCTCCTGAGTGGTATGTGTGGCGCCGGTTTCCGGGAAGCGATCCGGCCGGCAAAAACCGGTCTCCATTACAACTGTTGCATCGGGTGGTTCGACCCACGGGCCCCCGTTCTGCATTCATGGATCACCTACCAGACACATCAACCCCACCAGACAGCACGTGTCAGATCCGGATGACCCCCCGGCGTTCCATATGGCCCGTGAGATGGTATCATCATTCCCATCCCCCTGATTGCATCCCATCAGGGATTTCCAGTCATTGACCTTTCTCTTTATCTGATATGTCCCGTTTCCTAGCCTGGTTTCGGGAGGCCGGAGCAATGAATGGGAAGATGTCCTGTTTGATATGCGCCGGACTCACAGCCGGGATTTCAAAAGTTTTTGAGAGTTAGGATGTCTCCATTGTATCTCTAAATCGTAATTATTGTGAGGATGCTGGGAACAGATCTCTAAAAAATTGATGATGATCCATTCGTTTCTGACCTCCGGGTGAAAGAGAACTCCATACCATGGGCGGTCTGCACATCGTACAGCCTGAACTCCTGCTTCCGACCTCGCGAGTATCTTCATGGATTCTGTTGGCATTACCCCTGATTGATGTAACTCCCATGCATTAAACCGTTCTTTTCCAGAAAAGATCTCTTCATCGCTGGTAACCATGATTTCAGTCATCCCGATCTTTTCTGAGGGAATCACTATTCCCCCACCAGCTATGACGATGAGTTGCATTCCTGCACATATGCCTAGCACCGGTCCGGTCCACTTCATAAGCCATTCAGGGATCCCATGGAGAAGATAATGGTCATCCATAAGTGCAGTGCCGGTCAGAATCACTCCTTGCAGGTTGACAGGCACCTCTGTGGTGGCAAGGGGGAGTATCATCGCCTGATGTCCACTTCTCTCAACTATCGAGACCACTGGACTCACAAATTCCCTTTTGAGCAGTGGGAGATCCTGCCGGGTACAATCGAGAATTGCTATCATTTGGCCACCAGTTCAGCCCCGGAAATCAGAAAACTTCCATTGTGGTTTTTATATGCCCGGCAACTGTCGGTTATGGCTATCCGCCTGGTAAAGAACGGGGCATCACAGACAAAACTCTCATACTCCCCTCCTTCCCCGGTAAGCGATATACCGTAACGATCCCTGATGGATATCAACTGATCAACAAAATGGTGATCAATCGTTCTTCCAAGCCAGGTATCATCAAATGGTGCGGAGAAAACCCCTGCAATAATAACTTCAAAACGGTTTTCAATCAGATCGCGAAGGTAATTCTCCTGATCACAGAGCCAGAGCGGGTTAAATGACCACAGATGGAGGTGGTTACATATCCGTTGGACCCGGGCGGCCTGATACACCGATTGGATAGCTCCGGTAACCACCCCTTCTACTCCATACTGCCTAACTGCTTCCTTCACTGCAGCTTCGAGATCATCTAGTTCAATCTCTTCAAGTCCTTCGGTTTGCCACTCAATCAGGGGAATCTCTGCAGCTTCTGCCTGTAACCGGGTCAAATCAATGTTCGGTGTGTGGAACATGTAACTCTCGGGATTATGGGATTGGATGGTTACAAAACAGACGACCTCGTCTGACTCCATTGCCTTCCAACATGAATAGAGGGAATCTTTTCCTCCTGAGAGTAATACTGCCAGTCTCATATCTCGTTCTCTGAAGGACTATTGCGGGTGTGAATCTGTGATTTCCATTCTTTGACAAGTATGCCTCTGACAGCAACGTCCTCAAAAACCCCTCCCTTCAGGAGATGACTCCTGAGTAATCCCTCCTGATGCATACCGAGTTTCTCCAGAACTCTTCCAGATGCCCTATTTCGCAAAAAATGAGAGGCAATTATCTTATGCAACCCCATGCTCCCGAATCCATATGCGATGACTGCTCTCGCAGCCTCGGTTGCATATCCATAGTACCAGAAGGGTGCCCCTATCCAGTATCCGATGTCAGCCAGGGCATGTTCGCTATCAATGGTGAGGCTGACTGTTCCGATGATCCATTGGTCTGTTTTTCTGGTGATAGCAAATATCAGTTGTGAGCCTTCAGCATACCAGGTCTCGTGACAGGCAATCCACATTTCTGCAATTCCGATCCCGTAAGGATGAGGAATGTGAATACACCCGTGAGCAACGTCTGGGTTTCCGGCAAGTTCCCTGACTATCATTGCTTCTTCTCGATGGAATTTTCTGAGTACCAGTCGGTCAGTCTGTAAGATTGGATAGTCCGCGTTCATACCGGTTTCTGCACAATATGTACAACATACCCCGAGATATCCAGGCACTGCTTTTTGAAATGACTCTCCTGTTCTATCCCATTAAGAAAATCATTCTCTTCTGGTGTTCGTGGTTCAGAGAGGAGTCCTGTAAGTAGTTTCTTCTGGTGTGCATAAGCGACCGGTAAGAAACCTGGCAGATTCGGAAATTTTTTCAGGATTGACCTGGTAATCTGGTCATCTCCCGGACCCTGCCAAGGAAATGACTCAAAGAAGGAGAAGAAGAAAGGGGGAATTATATCCTTAGTCATTCCTTGCGGTTTTGCTCATCACGTGAACAAGCTTGTGATGGCATGGATCATATTCTCAAATCCGGTTGATAAGAGGATGCTCGGATCGATCCCCAGGATTGGAAAGATGAAGATAAAGTACGCGAAGGTCCCTATGCTGCTCCCGACATTAGCCAGGGCTGCGACCAGGACAACCTTGAAGAGGGGAATCTTTCGCATCTCGGTGAAGGATTCTGCTGTAAAGATCTTCTTCACATCAGATGGACGAGGCTTTCTGATCTTCGCCTCTACGATCGCCGAGAACCATCCTGCAGCGATGAGCGGGTGCAGTGCCGAGATGGGTGAGATGAGAAAACCGGTTATGGCGGAGAGGGGGTGACCCCCGGCTAAAAGAGTACAGACCATCGTTGGAATTCCATGGATGATCACCCAGTACATAAGAGCCAGAAGGAGAACATCAGTTCCGACCCCTGAAAAGATGATGGCAATGATGATAAGAGCAAAGACAATCATCACGGCTGCAGCAAATATCTTACCCCATGGTCTCGTTTTGATCGATTCAACCAGGCCTGCCATAGGAGGAAGAGTCTTTGGATCTGCGAGGAAGCCATCAATCCCTTTTCGGTGACCCGCCCCTACTACCGCCAATACCCGCTCATGAGTCTGTCCGAGATTGAGCAGGTGATAGGACATGTAGGCATCCCGCTCTGATATTAATGCATAGGCTCCCCGTGGAGAAAATTTATGGAATTCCTCCATCGCCACCGTCACGAAATCTTCTTTCTTGAGTTCCTCAATATCGATCTTCTCACTGACATCCTCTGCAACCACCAGTGATCCGGCCAGGGCATAAAACATCTTCAGTTTTTCCAGGATGGACATGGAAGCCCAGAACCGGTGAAGAGTGACTCTGATATCCCGATCAATGAGGGCAAGTTCTATCCCTCTCTCTTCAGCCTCGGCTATAGCTGCTTTCATCTCAGCGCCTGGTTCAACGCCAACATCCATCCCGATCTTCCGCTGAATATAAGCGAGAACCCACTGGATGAGCAACTGATTAAAATTCTTTGCCTGTAGAATCTCTTCGATATCCGGGTTCTGCTGCTGCTGCTTCATCCCGTTATATCGTCCCTGATCCAGTTCGATTGCAACTACATCCGGATTCCAATCCCCTATTGCTGCAACTACTTCATCAACACTCTGCTGGGAGACATGTGCCGTCCCGATTATTCTGATCTCACCCATTAGATTATCCTCATACCTTCTCCGTCAACAACCACCACCTTTCCTGATGGGATGTCTACGGTTGCCAGAACTTTGGCAATTCGGTCCTCTTCTGCCTGTTCTGCATACACTCGCTTCTGCAGGTCATCAATCAGCTGATTTATGGCCTGTGGTTCTATCGAATCCGAATCTCCTGTGCTAATACCGTTACAGGGGGATATCGCCAGTTTCCCGTTATTGATCATAAATGGGTAGGTACGACATATCCAGGGACGTGATTCATAAATTGAGCAACGCCCTTCGACGAGGAATCTGCATCGATCCCCTTCACGTCTGATTGCCCATCCTAATGTATACTGTCGATCTCCCTCGTGAATCGTGTCTGGATAAGGTTCTGCGATCTCATCAAAGGCGAGGGAGGTTGAGGTCATGATCCTCCTCACTTCTGCTGGAGATACCCATACCAGATTTGATCCCGGTTCTATCTCCTTGCAACAGGCACCGCACCTGATGCAGGTGAAGGGGGTATTCCCGATCTCTGTGTATAACTGCTGATGGTCAGAAATTTTCTTCAGCTCTGGCAAATCCGTTCAAAATTCTCAAATACCCGGTATCCTTCAAAGGTATGACTGACTTCCGGATGCCACTGTACTCCGAAGACTGGAAGATCCTGGTGGCGTATTGCTTCATTGCCGCAGACGTCTGAAGTTGCCAGCCTGAGGAATTCAGGTGGTGCGGTAATCACCTCATCAGCATGGGATGCCCACACCTGCATGGTGCCGGGGTATCCCTGTAGAATCTGATCCTGATCTGCGACTGATACTGTAACTGCTCCATACCCTCCCATACGTCCGGGTTTCACTTCCCCTCCGAATTTCGTCGCGATGATGTGAAGACCGAGACAGATTCCCAGCACCGGAAGGTTCAGATCCAGGTATTCGCTGCATCTACCGGCCCGGCTGATGTCAGGTCCTCCACCGAGTATGATCCCCCGGTATTTGGCCGCAACCTCTACTGGTGGAGTAGTGTTGGAGATAAGAACTGATTCAATATCGAGATCCCGCAATGCCCGGGATATCAGATGATTAAACTGACCATAGTTATTGACCACAGCGATGGGGAGCATCTCCCCATATTTTGGTGCGCTGACTACAAAGGTTTTGAGGGACAGTACGTGGTTACAAATCTAAGGATTGCATCCTTGATCTCAGGAAACTGATGACCCATCAGATGAGCAAGAAAGATTGCTCCTCCTGCTCCCATCCCTTCTTTAACTTCCCCTATAC